>JAKLJF010000776.1 GCA_023151335.1 Thermoanaerobaculia bacterium
AAACTCAAATACGTTTACGAAACTTTTAAAAGTTTCGTAAACGTATTTCTCAATGACCAGGACAATTGCCACGTACAACACACTAACCTGCCATCCCGTAGGCTTTCCGGATCCAGTCGAAAACTGCCGCGTCGATATCCTCCGCTTTTTCCACCCGTATTTTGTGGGAACACATGCCGCCCGGCGGGCAGCCTTCGAGTTTGCCGGCGGGCTCCACGCCTTTCATGTTGAGGCCAACTTCGAGGCGGGTTTTGGTTTTGGGCTCCAGCAGGCAAAACTGCTTTTTCCGGCGCAAACTGACAGAAGTATTTTTCGGCGCCACTTCGATGTCGGCGCCCATTTTCAGGATTTCTGCCATCAGCATGTCGTATAAAGGCCGCAGGTTTTCCTTGCCTTTGTATTGGTTTTCAATCAACTGCGATTTGTCATCTGCAGAACCTGCGTCTGTAGCCAGCGCCTTATGCACGATAAAATTGGCGTACCCATGACCGAGCTGGTGCGTTTCTTTCAGGTATTTGACCATCTCGCCGTGTTTTTGAAAGCCGGCGTCGCGGGCGATCCGTTTCCATTCTTCGAGGCTTCTGCCCGTGTTCTTTTGGAGGTTTTCCATCATGGTGATTTCTGCAGGATCCATAGTGATTGAGTGATTGAGTGATTGAGTGATTGAGTGATTGAGTGATTGAGTGATGGTGTCATTTACGCACCCAAACGGGCGATTGTTCGTAGCCCGGCCCGTCGGTGAGGCGGGTCAGCGACTTGGTCTCGTAGTCCCAAAGATAGATGTCGCCGGGTTTGCTTTCGTCGGAAAAAAGTTCGACGGCCAGCCAGCGTCCGTCGGGGCTCCAGTCGTGCCAGCCGGCGCCCATGCCAAAGTCGAACAGTTCAAAGTTTTTCGTTCCGTCGGGCGAAACGGCCATCAGCCGGTACCTGTCCTTTTGTTTGGACTGATAGGTAATAAGGTTCATTTTTGCGTTCCAGTGGGGCGGCCCGGCGTGGTAGCTGTGCCATTGTGCAGTGGTATCCGCTGCAGGATAGTGTGTCAGCTGCCGCGGGTTGGAGCCGTCGGCACTGGCTATCCAGAGATCGGCCTTTTCGTTGCGGTCGAGCCGCTTGCGTTTGTAGCGATAGACGATCTGTTTGCCGTCGGGGGAAAAAACCGGGTCGGCGTACATCGCCGCGGTGTCGGAAGTTATTTGCCGGAATTGGCCGGAACCGGTATCCACCAGAAACAATTGATAGCGCAACTGTTTGCCCACCCGGCCGGCGACAATCAGTTCCCGGCCGTTGTTCCGGGCCGACATCCAGGAGTCTTCCAGCCGCAGGCCGGCGACTTTTTTAATGCCCTTGCCGGCAGCGTCGGACACGTACAGGTAGTAGCAACGGTGGCAGGTATCCCGATCCGAAATCCAATAGATTTTGTCTTTGTGTGCGTAGTAAGTCCAGGCTACATCAGGGTGGCGGGTAATGTTGATTTTGCCCGTTCCATCGGTGTTCATGACATACACCTCATAGTCGTCCGCCTGGCTGTTTTCTGCCACGTTATAGGCGATTTTGTAATTTTTCAGGGTGTTACGGGTGGTGGTGCAGTTGAGGAAAAAGCCCATCATCAGCAGGGCAAGCAATACGTTTCTCATAGATAGAAGGATGGATCAGTGGTGCAAATATGGACAAGTCTGCATACGCCGGATTGTAAAAATTTTACCTCCGGGTAATCGCGATACAGACTTTCCAGGTTTCAAAAACCTGGAAAGCCTGAGCATATTACTCCGGTAGTACCCTCAGCGCCGCGGCAGGTAGTTCAGATCATCGCCCCGTTCGCCGAGGTATGTTGCCGGCGACAGGCCCGAGAAGCGTTTGAAATCCTTGATGAAATGCGCCTGGTCGTAGTATCCGCACTCGTGGACGATATTCGACCAATCGACTGAGTTGGCTTCGCCGATGGCTGCGATAGATTTTTGAAAACGGCAGATGCGCATAAACTCTTTTGGTGAAACACCCACGAACTTGTCAAAGAGGGCTATGAGGTGTTTGTGCGACCAGCCCGTTTTCCGGGCAATGGCGTCAACGGTGACCTGGGCGGGCTTGGCCAGGATTTTTCCCACGGCAAAAACCACGGCGGGATGGATTTCGATGCCCCGGCCGAGGCGTTGGTTCAGAAAGGCCAGGGTAAAGGCAAATTTTTCACCGGGCGTCGGGGCATTTACCAACTGCTCGCGCAGGCGGGAAATATCCGGATCGAGCGTCAGGTCGGCAGGTAACACCTGGTTCCGGAGCAAACCAATAGGCAGTTGCAGCAGCGGGTAAGCCATGCCTTCCCGGAAACGCACGACCATCATGCTGCTGCCCGGCAGGGCGGAAATGGTGATGAATTCGTGGCGGAGCCCGGCGATCCAGGCTTTCCGGCAGGTTTGTGTGATGGACAGGGAATCGTTGTCGTAGATGAATTTGGGGGGCTCTGTCAGGTCTATAACGAGTTCCACAACACCTTGCGGCAAGATGCGCTCGTACGCGTAGTCCGGCTCAAAACCGGCGTACCAGGTAAGCAACTCCACGTATTGTGAAAGCGGAGGCTGCGGTCGGCAAAATTGTACGGTCATACGATAAACAGGGTGATTTTGCCAGCCTGCCGCGGGCCTGTGATGAGCAATGCTTTGCGGTTATCAGGATACTTTTGAAGTGCCGGTAGCAATTGATGAGGTATCATCAGGACTTTTCGACAAAAATAGTTGTCATTGGATAACGTAATTTTCAAAAATATACTTTTTTGAGAATAAGACGTCTGCTGAAATAAAACAAAGGTCCTATTTTTAGCTGAAAATCGCGGACACACTCCCGGCGCGCCCTAAGAATGCTGCTTTTAAACGGAATTGTTCAAAAATTTGCCCGACAAGCGCGGTTGTTCGCCAGCGATGCGCTTTTTTCAACCGGTTTGCGACAGGCTTCCAACATACTGTCGAAGCC
>JAKLJF010000777.1 GCA_023151335.1 Thermoanaerobaculia bacterium
CCGGTGTCACCCGTCGGACATGTCTTTATCTCTTCCATGTAGCCAGGTTGCGCAGCCGTGTTGTCGTAAAACAGCAGGGTATCCCGGTCAAAATCATACCGGTGCAACAGTTTGCCCGCGGCATTGTAAAAAGACCATATTCCTGCACGCTCGTCGTCCCTGTAGCGCCCTTCAAACACAAGTTTACCATCGGTATAGCCGCGCCAGATACTGTCGCGTTGGTTATTTTTGTAAAAGCCCTCGGCTACAATCTGGCCCCCGATTGACCTGACATAAGTACCCTGGCGCAATTCGGAGTTTCCGGCGATGACCTGATAATTTTCCGTTATTTTAGGATTGCGTTTTGAAATTTTCTTTTCCACAGTAGTTAACACCGGTTGGGCCAGCAGGCAATTGGCGTAAACAATCAGGAGCAAAATCAACATACATTGCGGATAATTGCGCATAAAATAAAACTTTGGAGGTTAAATATCTTTTTTTAAGGTTACGGGTGCAATTTTAAGGCATTCACCATACTCAAACGTATGAAATCTGTTTTCGCCATCTGTTTTGCCTCTTTTTACGGCCTGGCTATTCGCTATCTGTTTTTGTTTTTTAGCAATATTACGGAAGTGATCAGCCTTTCCCTGGTATTTGTGGCGCCCTTTGCCATCGGCTACGTCACGGTTGCCTTATCGGGTCTGCAAAGAGTTGAAAACGGGTTAAGCGCTTTTTTCCGTCCCTGGGCAGTTACCGCTATCCTGCTCATCGTCACCATCATGCTCTCGATGGAAGGCGCTATTTGCTGGATCATCATCTATCCATTCTTTTCCGCGGGAGCAGGTATTGGTGGATTGGCCGCTTTTTACATGATGCGTTACAGGAAAAAGCAGGCCGAAAACGCAGAAAACCCGGATATTTTGGATGATTTCGACCGGCATAGCCGATTAAAAATGTCTCCTTTTCTGTTGTTGCCCTTCGTTCTTGGGCTAATTGAAGACGACCGTTTGCAGTCTCCGGCCATTTACGAAGTAACGCGCGAGATTACCGTGGCAGCCCCGGTTGAGCGTGTTTGGGATGCGCTCACAACGATAGATACCATCAGAGTGGAAGATGACAACAGTTTTTTCAGGGTTGTACTGGGGCTGCCGCGCCATTTGCGCACCGAACTGGACACCCTGGCGCCCGGTAGCCGCCGAACGGCTTATTATGAACGGGGTTTGTATTTCGAGGAAACCATAATCGAATGTGACCCCGGCCGGTTGCTCCGGCTGCGGATCAAAAGCGAACCGGGCAGTATACCGCTCAATGTACTCGACGAGCACGTGGTGATCGGGGGTAAACACTTCAAGGCGTTGGAGGATACCTACCGGTTGACTCCCCTGCCCGGTGACCGTTGTCGTGTCCAACTGACCGGGCGGGTGGAAATCAATACCCCCTTTAACTGGTACGCAAAACTTTGGGCAAACTGGCTGATGTCAGATGCCTTCGACACGCTCCTGCAAATCGTGCAAAAAAGAGCAATGAAACAATAGCCCATGCGTCAATACCTGTCCCTGATCCTGTTGTTTTTGCCTGCCTTACTGTTTGCGGGGTTGTTTTGGGCATACCGAGAACACCCGGGATTGGGGATACAGGAAAAATTTCCATTCGTGCCCTGGCAATTCATTCTACTGGGTTTTTTCGGCCTTATCGCCACGGCTGGCGGTGTGTTGGACTGGCGTTATCACCGCAATCCGCTTCAACTTAAACTTTCAAAAAAGGAGCGTAACGCGGAGGCCGCCGCATTGGGCTTGGGTGGCTTGCCCATGTTTACAGCGATGTGGATGGCCACCCTGAGCGAAGACCCAACCCGGTTCCTCATACCCATTGTACTTATCCTGATTTACACGGTCGTCCTGATTTGTTACGACGAATTTGTATTCCACATCCGCCGCTGTGGGAAAACGGAAACCTGCTATCATCGCATGCTCGTGTTTGGAAACGGCCTGGCATGGCTGGCCTGGTTTCATTATATTTATTGCCGGTAAACCGCTTTCCCGCAGATTGAATATGCTGAACAATTTGGAAGTCGGCCACAAAAAGGGAAAAATCGAAGTGCGTACGGTGCAATTAGCCCGGCCAATTCCGTCGGGCATACGCCTGCTGTACATCTCTGACCTGCATTTTAACCGCTTCAGCGGGCGACGGGCCGAACAGTTGGCGGATATTATTTCCGCCCAAAAACCGGACTTGCTGCTCTGGGGTGGCGACTATGCCGATACCAATGCCGGGTTTGCAATTTTGCGGGAGCTGTTATCGTCCCTATCACCACGCCCCCACATGGTGGCCGTGGCAGGTAATCACGACCATTTTTTCGGTATTCGCAAACTGACAGCACTCTTGTGCGACTATGGCGTTCAATGGATTGAAAATGCATCTGTCCAAATGTCATTACGGGAACATACTGTTCGCATTGACGGCAATGCGGTTTCAAAAGACACCTCTTCTGCCATGCTTCGAATTTTATGCATGCATCGGCCTTCATTCCCGAGCGGCGCCGAAAACCAGTATGATCTGGCCTTGGCGGGACATTTGCATGGCTGCCAGTTCGTTTTTTGGCAACAAGGCAGCGCATTATTCCCGGGACGTTGGTTTTACCGATGGAATGTTTTAGAAAAACAAATCGGGCGCTGCTTATTCGTCGTCAGCCGCGGGGTGGGCGACACTTTGCCCTTGCGGTTTAATTGTCCGAGAGAGGTGGTTTTAGTAAAATCATAATTTCAAAACTTTCTTTTTAACCGGCCCTTTACATACCTTTGCGCCCCGAAAATCATGAAAGAAAAACATTGCGCCGATTTTCGGAAATGCCGGATACTGGTTTAAAATACCAGTTTCCGGCATTTTTTTAATCCGTCCCTCCGCCGTCTACCGTCCACAGTCCACAGTCCACCGTCCACCGTCCACCGTCTACCGTCCACCGTCTACCGTCCACC
>JAKLJF010000778.1:0-1368 GCA_023151335.1 Thermoanaerobaculia bacterium
CATTCTAAACCCTCTAAACCATTCTAAACCCTCTAAACCATTCTAAACCCTCTAAACCCCTCATAAACCAGAATTGTGTCACTTTTCGGCCAAAGACTGTATTTTGCATGCCTTGGTTTAAAAATAAGGCATTATTTTCGCTCGCGCTTTTGAGTAAAAAGAAGTAAATCTTTTGCAAAAACCGGCCCCCAGCGCCTCAGGGCTGTTACCGATTGCGATTTTTGTGCAATTTTGTAAAAACAAATGTCGAGATGCGCCTGCTCAGTTTAATGTTTTGCCTTTTGGCGCCGGTGTGGGGAATAAAAAACACCGGTTATATCGACGCGCCTCGGGCGACGCTGCAGGGCCTCGATGTGTCGCATTACCAAAAAGACATTGAATGGGAAAAAGTGGCATCGACCTACGATTTGCACTTCGCTTTCGTGAAAGCCACCGAGGGCAGTGATTTTACCGACAGCCTGTTTTGCCGCAATTGGGAAACCCTGCACAAAATGGGCATACGTCGCGGCGCCTACCATTTTTTCCGCTCCTACGGTTGCGGATACGAGCAGGCACTCCATTTTTTACAAACAGTGGAACTTGAGCCAGGCGACCTGGCGCCCGTACTCGACCTGGAAACTACCGATGACATGCCGCCGGAAATCATGCTCGAAGAAGCGCGAATCTGGCTGCAAACCGTGGAGCGCAGCCTCAACGTGCGCCCGATCATCTATACCAACCAAAACTTTTACGAACGGTACCTCTCCGGTATCTTCGACAATCACCCGCTTTGGATCGCCCGCTATTCCGAAACAGCGCCTGTGCTGAGCGGCGCTGCCCGCTGGAATTTCTGGCAATACTCCAACCAGGGCTGCGTAGACGGCATTTCCGAAAAAGTAGACCTCAACGTGTTCAGCGGTACCCCGCAAATGCTCGACCGCTTCTGTTGGTTCCCTGCCGAATCGCTGCCCATGCCCGTGGAGGCCGCGGCAGCACCGTGAGTTTAGTGCGGCAATTCCAGCCGGTACAACTGCCGCTCGTACAATACCCAAATGGCGTTGTCAGAGGTGGTCAGGTACTGATTGTCGGCATATTGCAGGTACAGATCGTGTTTTTCCTTGTTTGACAACCTGAATTTGGCAGACCCGCGCTTGTCCGACAGTTCAAAAATGCGCGCTTCCACGTCTTTAATGTTGGGATAAACGATCCTGTAGTCAAATACGTGACGTACCAGGTAGCGCAAACGGGTGTTACCGTCGGTGATCAGAGCGCCGGAATCTGGCGTTGCCGGCTTGGGGGTAAGCCGGGAACCGGGGTTGTAGGTTATTTTGTAAAGGCCGTAGCGTTCGATCAGGGGTTGTTCTTCCTCTTCCGAGCGGATATGCCAGG
>JAKLJF010000778.1:1378-2952 GCA_023151335.1 Thermoanaerobaculia bacterium
GGGGTTGTAGGTTATTTTGTAAAGGCCGTAGCGTTCGATCAGGGGTTGTTCTTCCTCTTCCGAGCGGATATGCCAGGCCTCGGCTGTTTTGCCAAAATCAAGCATAAGCGTGTAAAAGGCCGCACCGGGGAACTGTATGACAAATGCCGAGCGGCTTCGTTGGGCGGCTTTTTGCAAGGCTGCATCGTAAGCATCGCGCCGTTCGTCGTACGTGAGTTGATCCAGTTTTTTCGGGGGCAGAAAGTTTTCAACAAACACCTCCTGCCACTCCTTTTGCAATTGCAGGTTTTCGGGATCAAACGTGCGGACAACGCTGCCGTGTAATGCCACGCCCAGGCGGTTGTTTTCAGCCCAATACAGGGAAGGCGCTTCCGACCATTGACACCCCGGCATAACCGTTTTCGCCAAAACCCGGCCTGCCGGGTCAAGGCGCAACAGTTGATATGGCATGCTGTCCGTCGTGCCTGCCATGCCGAAAGCCAGCACGTACACGTTTGTTTTGTCGGCCGACAGTAAAAAGGCCTGCGCAAAAAAGCCCGAATCCAGTGAAATGGGCTCTACCTGGCATGCAGGATTGTCCGTTTGCGGGAAATGCGGGACATCGGCGTATTTGTCGGTGTCTTTGGCGCTTTTGCCACAGCCGAACAGGATGGAAAACAGGGACATAAGCAGGATTTTGTTGAACATCGCTGGAGCGTTTTGCCCGGCAATATTATAATTTTGTCCCGGCAAATTCATGTTGAAAAACATTGGTTCATGGAAGCTTACGGCGCAATACTCAACCTCGTTATCCCTGTTTTTTTTATCCTGTATTTTATTGAAAAGATCGTCGCCTGGCGGCGTGGAGCACACGTCATCCGGGGGCTGGACAGCGTATCGAGCTTCAGTTCGGGTATCACCAACGTGGTAAAAGACGTACTGGGCCTGAGCGTAGGCATATTGAGCTACCAGTGGCTGGTGAACAAAGTAGCCCTGGTGCACATCGAAGCCACATGGCTGGTGTACGCCGCGGCGTTTTTGGTCGTCGATTTTCAGGGTTACTGGGTGCACCGCTGGAGCCACGAGATCAACTTCCTTTGGAATCGCCATATCATCCACCACAGCAGCGAGGAATTCAACCTTTCCTGTGCCCTGCGGCAATCCATTTCCACTTTTATCAATTATTTCACTTTTTTACTGCTGCCGGCGGCCCTGCTGGGCATACCCGGCCAGGTGATCGCCATTATCGGCCCCCTGCACCTGTTTTTACAATACTGGTACCATACGCGGCTGATCGGCAAAATGGGCTGGCTGGAGCACATCATCGTTACGCCCTCGCATCACCGGGTACACCATGCCATCAACCCGGAGTACCTGGACAAAAACTACGGCCAGATCTTTATTTTCTGGGACAAATGGTTCGGCACTTTTCAGGAAGAATTGCCCGATGTGCCGCCCGTTTACGGTGTAAAACGCCCGGTACGCACCTGGAATCCCTTTAAAATTAACTTCCAGCATTTCTGGCTGCTGCTGAGCGACGCCTGGCACACCCGCAACTGGTGGGACAAACTGCGCCTGTGGTTTATGCCTACCGG
>JAKLJF010000779.1 GCA_023151335.1 Thermoanaerobaculia bacterium
GTTAAACCCGTTAAACCTTCAGACTTGTATCACCCCCGGGTTAAACCGCTCCACCGGCGCGTTATTGGCCGCTTCGATACCCATACTGATCCAGCGCCGCGTGTCGCGGGGGTCGATGATAGCATCCACCCAAAGGTGTGCAGCGGCGTAATAGGGCGTGGTTTGGGCGTCGTAGCGGCTTTTAATTTTTTCAAACAGTTCCTGCTCCCCTGCCGGGTCGGGGGCATGGCCTTTGTCCTTGAGCGATTGTACCTGGATCTGGGTGAGTACTTTGGCTGCCTGTTCGCCGCCCATTACGGCGATTTTTGCCGTAGGCCAGGCGGCGATCAGGCGGGGGTCATAAGCTTTGCCGCACATCGCATAGTTGCCGGCCCCGTAAGAATTCCCGATAATAATGCTGAATTTGGGCACGGTGCTGTTGGCCACGGCATTCACCATTTTTGCGCCGTCTTTGATGATGCCGCCATGCTCCGAGCGGGTGCCGACCATAAACCCGGTGACGTCGTGCAGAAATATCAGCGGAATTTTCTTTTGATTACAGTTTAAAATAAATCGCGTGGCCTTATCTGCCGAGTCGGAATAGATCACCCCGCCGAACTGTATTTCGCCTTTTGCATTTTTCACTACCTGGCGGTTATTGACCACAATACCAACCGCCCATCCGTCGATGCGCGCGTAGGCGCAGATAATCGTTTTGCCGTAGTGTTCCTTGTATTGTGTCAGCTCGCCTTTATCCACAAGGCGGCGCAACAATTCGAGGGTGTTGTACGGTTTGGCGCCGTTTTCCGGGTAAATGGCAAAAATATCTTCCGGCGCGCCGGCAGGTGGTTGAGGCGCTGTGCGGTCGAAGCCGGCCTGTTCGAAACGGCCCATCTTGTCCATCAGGTCCTTGATCGTGTCGAGGCAGGTTTTATCGTCCGGCATTTTGTAGTCGGTCACGCCGGAGATTTCCGAGTGCGTGGCGGCGCCGCCCAGGGTTTCTTTGTCTACATTTTCACCAATGGCGGCCTTCACCAGGTAGGGTCCGGCCAAAAACACCGAGCCGGTATTTTCCACGATCAGGGCTTCGTCGGACATGATCGGCAGATAGGCGCCCCCGGCCACGCAGCTGCCCATGATGGCGGCGATTTGCGGGATGCCCGCGGAAGACAGCCGGGCGTTGTTGCGGAAAATGCGTCCGAAGTGTTCTTTATCAGGAAAAATCTCGTCCTGTATCGGCAGGAAAACGCCTGCGCTGTCCACCAGGTAAATGATCGGCAGCCGGTTTTCCATGGCGATTTCCTGGGCGCGCAGGTTCTTTTTTCCGGTAATGGGGAACCAGGCGCCGGCTTTTACGGTGGCGTCGTTGGCCACCACAATGCACTGCCGCCCGCGGACATAACCGATGACCACCACCACGCCGCCGGCCGGGCAGCCGCCGTGTTCGTGGTACATTTCATAACCGGCAAAGGCCCCGATCTCGATCCGGGGCTTACCGGCGTCGAGCAGGTAGTCAATACGTTCGCGGGCGCTCATTTTGCCCTCGGCATGCAGTTTCTCCAGGCGTTTTTTGCCGCCACCCTCCAGGATTTTATCCAGCAGGCGGTTCATTTTGCCAACGGCCAGTTGCATGGCGTCGGCGTTTTTTTCCGTTTCGAGGTGTATGTTTTTTGAAATGGAGGACATAAAGACGGTTATTATTGAATTGCAAAGGGCGCTATTTTTTCAGACAAAGAGAACGCCATTTTAGCGTAATTTTAAACCACAAAGCATACAAAGGTCAGAAAGTGCCATTTTTGAACCACTTTAGAACACTTTAGCCCAAAACGTGACTTCCGGTAAAATTGTTCAGTTCACCGAACCGGGGCGGTTTGCCGCCCAAACAAGATACTATCTCGCCGCGCGGACCCTGGAAGACCGTGTGCTGAGCGATGAACAGGTACGCCGCCTGCCCTGCCCGGATGCCGGCGCCGCTCCTGCCCGCTTGCGGGAATGGCGCTGGCGCAGCCGGAGCCTCCGGCGTTTACTGCACTACCTGAAGCGCCGTTTTGCTGCCGGCGGACCCGCCATTCTCGACCTGGGTTGCGGCAATGGCTGGATGTCGCTGCACCTGGCCCGCCTGCCTGGCGCCCGGGTCTGGGCCGCGGATGTAAACCTGCCGGAAATGGAGCAGGGCGCGCGCATTGCTGAAGCCGCCGGACTCGAAAATATCCGGTTCGTTTTTGCCGATATTTTAGAAAACAATCTGCCGGAGGCACATTTTGATTGCATTGTATTGGCCGCTTCCGTGCAATATTTTCCCGATCTGCAAACGCTGTTGCTATCCCTGAAGCGCATTTTGAAACCCGGCGGGGAAATCCATATCATCGACAGCCCGTTTTACGCCTCCGAAGAAAAACGGCAACAGGCCCGGGAGGCCACCCGGCAATATTACGCGCGGCTCGGGGTGCCGGAAATGGCCGGATTTTACCATCACCATTTGTGGCAGGACATAAAGGCCCTGGGAGGGCAGAACCGGAATAGCGGACCTTGGCCGCGTCTGATGCAGCAGTTGCGCCGGTGGTCGCCCTTTCCGTGGGCAGTGTTTCGTCATTGAGCGTCATTGCCAGCAAATCCACCAAGCCCTGTTTTAGTTTGGAAGTACGTTTACGAAACTTTGAAAGTTTCGTAAACGTTGCGCGCGCTGATGCTGAAACCATGACGGCGCGAGGTATAGTTTGTCCGGATCTGACGTCTCCTCGTCCTTTTTCGCGCTTTTTACTGCTCCACCTTTGCAGTGTCAATTTCGACAAGCATCACAATAAAAGCAAAACAAAATGAGTGCGAAAAACAAATCCACAATGTTCAAAAGCATCCCGGCCATCGCTGTTGCGATCATGCTGCTATCCTTCCTGGGCTCATGTAAGAAAGAGGTCTTTAGCCCCGAATTAACCAGGGAATTTTCCATTCAATCCACCGCGAATGGAGCAA
>JAKLJF010000077.1 GCA_023151335.1 Thermoanaerobaculia bacterium
GAGCAATAACGTATTTTCCGCTAATAATAAGTTAAGATATTAAATAAAACTTAAGGCGCAGCCCAGGATACGGCGGCGCCCGCTTTTGGGTTTAAATTAAGGCGGCTAATCATTAGTCTTTCCCCTGTCTATTTTAAAATTATGCGCCCATTATGAAAAACTTCATTTCAATCGCTACTATCCTGGCTGTACTGGCAGGCTGTCAATCCATGGAACCTATTGCCAGGGAAATCCCTAAAAATAACCCCACTTATGAAGTGCAATATTTATTCGAACACGACGGTTGCCGGGTCTACCGGTTTCAGGACGGGGCCACCTGGGTGTATTTCACCAACTGCCGCGGCGAAACGGCCAGCCATGCGGATAGCACGACGGTCATCCGGAACAGTACGAATATGAAAAGTAAAAACCGGTAGCGCCTACCGTCCGACCACCAGCATCTCGGGTCGTCCAACATAACCTTCCTCATCGCCGAAGTACACCAGGTAATATCCGGCCGGTAATCCGGTCGTTTCTGTGCTTATCCGGTTTATACCGGTATCCGCCTGTACGGTCTGTTCAGATATGAGCCGGCCTGCAGGGTCGCAAATACGGACGGTGATTAAGGCAGGACCAGGTAATTCAGCGGAAAGAAATACCGGCGAGCCGCCTTTTACGGGATTCGGACTTATCTTGACCGGGAAGTGGGGGGCCTGTTCCCATATCGATTGTTTTACGGTCACAAAGCCGTTGTGAACGCTGAAAGCCTGCTGCTCGCCGAGCGGCGAGTCGAAAGTGAGGGGCAAAACGGAGGCATCGATCCGCACCGGGGAAGTTGTGCCCGCGGGCCCCGTTACTTTGAAGCAAAATTCCAGCATGGCTTCGCCGGCAGGCACCGTGTCGGGGGTAAAACCCGGTTCGATCATGGCAATGCCCAGCTTGCCGGATCCGAGCTCATTTGTAACCAGGGTGATTTCATCCTTCAGGGCCGGATGTACCTTCCGGATGTCTTTAAACTGAATCACGGATGCGTCCCAGGAAATAGAAAAAGAGGCGCCCATAAACCAGCTTCTCCTGGCCCGTAGCGGCAGACATACCTCGCCGCCCGCTTTTGCAATGACAGCGGGCAGGGATAAAAAGAAATTATCCGAAGCGTCGCAGCCGTTCATGTTTACCTGAAATGCCGAGCCGCAACTTTTGCCGTCCTCTACCGTCACTTTGTACAGTCCCGGTTCGGGCACGGAGAAAATAACATCCAATCCATGCTTCAAATGGGCCGGCGCATTGTGCAGCAACCCTTTTACGGCCGGGTTATCCGCCAGGGAAATATCGACGGTGTATGTTTCCTGCTCATCCCATTCGGGGAAGCCGCCCCAGAGGCGGAACTTCCCTTTACAATCGTCGCCGAAATTGGCCGAAACGGAAGAAGCGCCGGTAGCAGGACTTTTTTCCTGAATTTGACGAAGGTACACAACGGCAAATGCCTGGTCGATGCCCGCGGCGACACAACCCGGTTCCAGCATGCCGTTCGCATAATCCGTAATGGTAACAGGCGCAAAATAAATCAGACAGAGATGGAAACTGCAAAACAATTCAGTGCTGATAAAGGCGCCACTGTTAAAGAGCCAGTGATCGCCGCTGGGCGGGCCGTTGCTCACAAAAAATCCGTTGATACCACCGGGCCACAGGCAGGGATCGGTCAAAACGGCGGTATCGCTGCCGCTCATCATGGGCGGGCAGCTGTAAAAAGCGTAGGCAATGCCGGCAGGCGTAGCCGGATCGGGATCCATAAATACCTGGTCGCCGTTGTGATGGATAAACAGCGAATCGCCCTGGCAAAGAAAGATGGTGTCGGGTGTGACGTCGTTGCTTTGGCCGATCAGCGGGCCAAAGGCAAAAGTGCCGGCGCTGCAGATATGCGGTTGGCTGAAAATTTCGGAAAAAAACAGGCGGGAAAAAAGGAGCGCGGCGGTAAGGAAATATTTCATCGGCGGAAGGATTGGTGAAAAAAAGCGGATTATTTTTGTACAAGTATAGTTAAAACTGACAAAATCGCGGAACGCCCGTCAGGGAGTTTACCCCCCCAGCCACGCCTTAAACTCCCCGGCCCGCTCGCGGCTCACGAACACGTCTTCGGGCGCCGCCGGTTCGGTGTCAATTTTCAGCCGGCCGTTCAGGTGGGGGTGAATTTTCCGGATGGCGTCGGCGCGCAGCATCACGGCGCGGCTGACGCGGAAAAAATGGCGCGGGTCCACCAGGCGGTCGAGTTCGTCGAGGGTGTGGTCGACAAAGTATTTTTTGCCGTTGAAGGTAAAAGCCTGGGTGAGGCCGTCGGAAGAGCGGAAAAACGCGATCTCACCGATGGTGATAAAGGTCATGGTCTGGCCGGTTTTCACCAGGAAACGGTCTTTGTAGGGTTCCTTTTGAAAATACCGGACGAGGCTCTGCAAATCGGCCGGCGTACCGCGTTGCCGCACGCGTTGCAGGGCTTTTTGCAATTCTTCGGGATCGACGGGTTTGAGCAAATAGTCGATGGCGTTCACCTTGAAGGCCTGCACGGCGTACTGGTCGAAAGCCGTGGTAAAAATGACCGGCGCGGTCACGTCGGTTTGCCGGAAAATATCGAAGCTCAGTCCGTCGGCGATCTGGATATCCATGAAGATCAGGTCGGGCGCGGGCAGCGTTTGCAGCCATTTGACGGCGCTTTCCACGCTGTCGAGCGTATCGAGGATGGTGCAGCCGGGCTGATGCGTTTGCAGCAGTTTGGTCAGTTGCCGGGCGGCGGGCAGTTCGTCTTCGATGAGGAGGATTTTCATAGCGTCATTTGTCGTCATTGAGTCATTTGTCGTCATTGGGTCATTTGGGGTCATTGCAGGGCCTATTGGATTTCAACCAGGGGCAGCAAAACGGTAAAATAATCCCGTGAGGCGATGACTTGCACGTCCCGATCGGTCAGCATCCGGTAGCGGGTGCGGATATTGTCGAGCCCTATGCCGGTGGAGTCCATCACCTGGTTTTTGCGTTGCAGGTTGTTCCGTGTTTAATGGCGTTTTCAAATAACATTTGGAGCGTCAGGGGCACGATGGCCCCGTCGGTGGCGCCGTTCAGGTCGTGCAGTTTGATCTGAAGATTTTCTCCGAACCGTTCTTTTAGCAAAAAGATGTAGGCCTGGAGAAATTCCAGTTCGTCCTTCAGCGGGATCATTTTCGCCTCGCGGCTTTCCAGCACGTAGCGGTACACCTTGCTGAGTTGTTGCACGAAGCGCACGGCTTTGTCGGGGTCTTCGGGGATGAGATAGGTCAGGGTATTGAGGCTGTTGAACAGGAAATGCGGGTTCACCTGGTTGCGCAGGCCTTCGAGCTGGGATTCCACGTTCTGGCGTTCGAGTTCGGTTTTTTCGGTTACGGCACGTTGTAATTGAATATGAAAAGAAAGCGCTTCGTAAATCATCACCACCAATGCACACATAATGAACGATGTGACGAACTCTAACACCTCGCTTGGTTTGTTTCCGGTATTGGTTAAAACCAGACGGAGCAGGTTGTCGAGCGTTATATCAACCACAAAAAATAGCCCCACGAAAACTATGGCGAGCCCAAAGAGCCGCGTGTTAATATCATGGGGATAGCGGATTTTAAAACATTTATACGTCCAACGCAATGAAGCCCAGAAAACAATGGAATAAAGGAATGAAATCGGCAGGCATACGAGCAATGATCTCCAATTCCCTTGTTCATACTGCTTATTAAATAAAATCAGTGTTATCATAATACTGGCCAGGGGCAAACCCAGCAGCATTATCCAACGGTCATTAAAACCGCTTACTTCCTTAAAACTCTTTTTTACCATTGCAGCATAAACGCGTTGTGACAGGTCTCGGGCAACCAATCATTTCACAGTAACCGGAAATAAACCCGAATGAACACTTTTTGCGATACGGGGCGACCGCTTTGCATAGCAGGGGTCCATTTGGGCATTTTTGATAAGAGCGATACCACCACCTCATCACAGCCCAACCCCAGGCCTTCAATGACTTTTATCGCTGAAACACTTCCGTCGGGACGAATGGTCGCTTTTACTGACACATATCCTTCTTTACCATATTTACGAGCTAATTCGGGGTATTGAAGCGAGTCCAGCAAGTATTTTTGAATTCCGGGAAAATGGGCATCTCTGGAGTACAGGTCTGCCGATTGATATTTCGGAGATTCCGGTTGAGGCGGAGCAGATGCCGAAATGTTGACGTTTTGCGCCTTTATTGCCGGAGCGATGCAAAGTAAGCCAAATGTGATGAAATGAATGAAGGTAGTTTTCATAGCAAATTCTCTTTTATTACAGGTCAAAAAATAACGGCTTCCTTTAAAACTCCACCCGGTACAACACATCCGGGAAAAAACCGATCTGGTTGATCCGCCCCACTTCTCCCCGAACGGTATTATAACGCATGGAGAAGATGTTGTTCCGGTTGGTGACATTCTGGAAATCGAGGAAAAAGGTTTGCGACAGTTTGCGTTTGGCGCTGTTGAGCCGGAAGCCCAGTTTTACATCCCAGCGGAAATAGGCGTCGAGGCGTTGGCTGAAGGCCTGGTCGTCGAACAGTACTTCCTTGCCGGCGGCGCGGCTGGCTTCCAGGTTGACGGGAGTGTAGGGGCGTCCGCCGGCGGCGGTCAGTTTGGTGTCGAGGGTCAGAAAGCGGCGGCCGGTTTTGCCCAGCGCGAATTCGCGGCCGGCCAGGGCATTCACCACGTAGCGGCCGTTGAAAGCCGTGTTGCGTTCCACGCCGTCGGAGCCTTTGTATTTGGCTTCAAACAGGCTGAGGGTGAACAGGCCGTACCAACCCCGGCTGAAAAATTTCTCTACCGTCAATTCAAGGCCATAGTTTGTGCCGGTACCGGCATTTTCCAGGGAGCCTTTTTCGGGAAAAACAAAATCGGCGCCGGCGTTCAGCATCGAGAAACTCGTCGGCGCGGATTCCACGGGCACGTCGTTCAGCCACTGGTAATAGGCCTCGGCTTTTACGCGCCAGCTGGCGCCGGGTTTGAAATCGTAGCCCAGAACAAGATGCTGGCTGCGGGTAAAGCCAAGATCATCGTTGGTTTCCGCGGAAGAGCCGTCGGAAAGTTGTTCGCGGAACAGGAATACGGGCAGGGGTTGGTTCTGATGGTGCATGCCATAACCGAGGCTCAGGGTGTTTTTGGGCGCCAGTTGCCAGTTGACGGCGGCGCGGGGCTCGAAGGCAAAGTCTTTTGTTTTATCGAAATACAGGCCGTGCAGGCCGCCGTTCAGGGTAAGGCGTTCGCTCAGGCGGTATTGTGCCTGGCCGTAGGCTTCCAGCAGCGCAAAAGCGCCGTCGAAGTCGCGCTGTGTCCACCAGTCGGGTTTGCCGTCGCCGTCGAAGTCGGGCGTTTTCCAGCGGGTGTCGGCGCGGGAGTCGAGGGTGAAAATTTGCGCCAGGGCGCCGGTACGCACGGTGAGGCGGTTGTTTACTTTGGCGTTATAGTAGGAAGAAAGGCGATACGTCACCTGGTCGTCCTGCACGTCGTTGGTGCGGAAGGGCGCGCCGTCGTCGAGCAGCAGGTCGTCGGAGCGGTAAGTGTTGCCCGAGTACGACACCGAGGCCAGGGTGCGCACATAAGCGTGGTCGTTGAGCAGCAGGCTGTGTTTCAGACCCAACACGCCGAATTTGGACGTGGTGTAAGCGTTTTCATCGGGGTTAGCGAACAGGTCGGTGGTGTCGATCTCGGCCGCCAGGAAGTCGATGGAGCTTTGGCCGCCGATGGCGAACAGGGAAAACTTGCCGGCTTTGCTATTGCCGAAGTCGATATTAAAGGTGAGGTCTTTGTATTTGGGCGTGGCGTTGGTGCCCACGTTGAGGCCGGCTGCGGAGGCCAGTTCCACGAAGGAGTGGCGGTAGGCGGCTACGAACGAGCCGTTGTTCTTTTTGTTCAGGGGGCCTTCCACCAGGGCTTCCATGCCGGAAAAAGCGCCCATTTGGGCGGTCGCTTCGTAGCGGTCGCGGTTGCCGGTGCGCAGGTTGATGTCGAACACGCCGGCCAGGGCGTTGCCGTATTCGGCGGGAAAAGCGCCCGTGAGGAAGTCGGAGGTGGCGATCATGTTGGGGTTCAGGGCGGATACCGGGCCGCCCGTGGTGCCGAGCGTACTGTAGTGGTTGGGGTTGGGGATTGGGACGCCTTCGAGGCGCCAGAGCACGCCGGTGGGCGAGTTGCCCCGGATGATGATGTCGTTGCGGGCGTCGTTGTTGGCGGCCACGCCGGCGAAGTTGGCCACCAGCTTGGCCACGTCGTTGCGGCCGCCCGAGTAGCGCATCACTTCCTCGGTGTTGAACTGCCGGGCGCTGATGGCGGCCATTTCGTTCACGGGTTTGTCTTTGTCGGCATTGCCGTTGATCACCACTTCATTCAGCGAGGCGAACGATTCCTGCAGGCGCAGGTCGAGCCGTACTTCCTTGCCCGCCGTCACCAACACGTTCGGCACGGTGAGCGGTTCGTAGCCGAGATAGGACACCCGGATGGCCTGACGGCCCGCCGGCACGTTTTTCAGCGCAAACTGTCCGTCCGGATCAGTAGTGGCGCCGATGGGCTCGGTATTGGCGGCGGTCAGCAGTTGTATCGTGGCGCCGATCAGCGGCGATTCGGATTGCTGGTCGAGCACCGTGCCACGGATGGTTTGGGTTTGGGCGCTCAACAGGAGCGGAAGGAACAGGCAGAGAGACAGGAGTACGTTTTTCATCGTCAAGGTTGAGTTTGTTGTTTTACTGACGATGCAAACATGGCCTGTCCGGCAGACGGACGAAAGTTCAGTCTTTTGGGGTGTCGGATTTGGGGGGTGAAATGTGGGATTGGGGGGGTGATTGAAAAATGAATCCATCAATAAATTCTCATCCCCTTCCTTTTTTCCTCCCTTTCACCCCCTTCAAAATACTCCACACCGTCCGTTCCGGGATACTGAACCGGTGTGCCAGCGTGAGTACGGTATGCGTTTTATGGAAATCCTGTTGGGGAAACACCCGCTCGAACTCCTGGCGCACCGTGTAGCGCTGAATATGGGCGGAGGGGATCAATTCATGGTCGATCAGAAAGGTCAGCAACTGCTGGTCGTTCGTGTGGTCCAGCCCATGCTGACGGCAGTAATCTTCGTAGTCCCGTTGTACATGTTCCTGAAACCGGTCGAGCATGAGTTTTTTATAACGCGGTGCATCCATAACGCGAAGTTTTACGGGTGGTGACAAGAGTAGTTGTTTGACAGATGCAATACGCTTCTTCGCTCGGGAACCCCGGATTAAATATGGTTTAAGGAGAGCATCCAGTGGCCGGTACGCAGCATTGTCTGCCGCCCCTTTTGACCACTGGATTTTCATCGCTGAATCGTTCTCCCATTCAGGGTTCGCCGCTGGCAACAGGTTTTCCCTGGTGTTTTATACCGCAATACTCCGTTATAACTTTAGGGTATGCCGGGACATTGTCACCGATTTTCACCTCGTTTTTGGAGGTGAAATTTCACGGAAATGATTTGCAGCAATTCCAGGAATGATGAAACTGGTGAAAAATAATTTGGGGAAAATTCTATTCTATTTGTTCAGAATTGCGCATTTTTTCACAGAATATTCGCACTTTTGAAGCAAAACAGAATCCCGGCTTTGCAACCTGATATATCTGCTGCATGCAGTAACATTTTTATTTTTTCACCTCGTTTTTTTAAAATACCCGATGGCAGATCCGAAATTTTTAACATTTTTTCGCACCCTCGCCGGTGAAGAAGCGGCTGATTTTCGAAAATATCTGAAACGGATGCATGGAAATGACACGCTTGCCCTGGAAGTGTACGATTTTATCCGGAAGCAAAAGATGGATAAGCGCCCGGGCGTCGATTATATCTGCGGAAAGCTGTACGGAACGACCTCGTCCACCGCGAGAAAAAACCTGCAGAATGTCCTGTCGGATTTGTTTTTGTGGTTAAAAGATTTCCTGCTGACCGGCAAAGCGACGGACGGGCAGTTCGACAGCCGGTTTTTATGGTTGAAAATTGCGCGGGATCACCGGTTGGAAGACGAGTTTGCCCGGCAGGCGCAGTCTTTGCAAAACGATACGGAAAATTTGCCCGGTCAGGGCCTGGAAGATTATTTAAAAATTATTTCACTGCATCACCTCGTGCTTTATCACCGCCCCGCGGATAAGCCGCTTCCGGACGAAAACAAACTCCTTCGTTTTAAAAATGACCTCGATGTATTTTATGCTTTGGCCCAACTGAAAGTAGCCTGCGAACTGGCCAACCTGAAAAACCAGATGCCGCCCGGGACAGTGCAGGAACTTTTGTCCCAACCGGATTTTGGCGCTTTCAAAATATCCGGATTGGACAAACATCCCCTGTTGCGCCTGTATTGGGAAGTGTACCAAATGATCGCCTCCCAACGGGAAGAAAGTTATGCCGGGATGATTGCCTTGCTCTCCAAACATGCCAGCCACATTGATCCGTCCGAACTGCACGCGCTGTTCAGCTATTTACACAATTATGCCGCGCTCCAGATTCGGAACGGGAAAGCCGCTTACTGGAAAAGTACGCACCTGCTAAACTGCTTCGGGGCAGACCACGCGGTTTTTACGCGCGATGGCGGATTATCTGCCACGCAATTCAACAATATCATTGCCGTTGCCTGCCGGATGGAAGCCTTTCAATGGGCCGAACGTTTTGTCGCTACACACGGCTCATATTTGCCGGATGCCGTGCAGGAAGAAACCGCGTTGCTGGCCAAAGCGATCATTTTGTTTGAACAAAAAAAATTTAAAAAAGTCCTGCAGACGCTGTCAGACAGGGATTTTAAATACACGCTGGATGAAATCAGATCAAGAGCGCTGATCTTGAGGAGTTTGTATGAACTCGGAGAGGATGAGAACGATATGCTGGATTATTGCCTGGCCTTTGAAAAATACATGCATAGGGGCGGGCAGTCGGGGCTGGCGGCAGTCCGGGGGACCCTGAATTTCGTCGGGGTGGTCAAAATGCTGATCCGCAGAAAAGCGCCGCGGGAACAGATACTGAAAACGATCCGTGACACCCGGCCGATCTATTTCGATTCCTGGCTGGAGGAAAAAGCGAAGCGATACATGAGGGCTTCCGGTTAGATAGAGGGTTAGCAGGTTTCTGGTTGGGCCGCATGAAAAATATCCGGTGTTGAGCGGTTTTTTACATATCAACCCGGAGTATTTCAACAGCGAAGTGATACCAGTCGATTTGGGAGACCCGGCAGTTTTTGGCGCGGTCATCCACAAAACCTTGCCGAAGTGGATGAAAAAGGTACCGAGGCAGCAGCCGGGATCGCCGTGGTTATCGTGGAAACATCGGTACCGGTTATCCCGGTGGTCAATGTCAACCGCCCGTTCCTTTTTGTGATCCGGGATCATAAGCCGAACAAGGTATTTTGTTTGTGGGGAAGATGTGGATTAGTCGTCATTGGTCGTCATTGCGTCATTGGACACGGCTGTTTTTGGTTTGCCCTTGTTCGCCCGTCATTCCTGAAGATGTTGCAAGTCGTAAGTCGCAAGTCGCAAGTCGTAAGTCATATCCCTTTTTTCAGGGAAATGACCCGCGGCTCCATAACATTTAAAATGGCCGGTTTCGGTGATGTTTTTTCCAGGCATTGCCCTGCACCTTTGTAAAAACAAAATTCACCGACCATGATGAAACAACAACTTTTGCTGACGGCGCTGCTCGCGCTGCTGAACATCCTCACCGTTCAAGCCCAAATACTCTTCGAAAAACGCTACGGCATCAACAACGACAATCACGAATTCGCCGGCAGGGGCGCCCTTGCTCCCGATGGCGGACTGACGCTCTGCGGCAGCACGGAACAGGATAAGGCGCATCACCTCTTCGTGCAGAAAACAGACAGCAACGGCACAGAGCTTTGGTATAAATTATATACTCAATTGGGCAGCGGCAACCTGTTCGATATCATTGCCGCCGCGGGGGGCGGCTACTATGCAGCGGGCTATGTCCTGAACCCGGCAGACGGCAGCTACGACGCCCTGCTTTTTCACATCGACGAAACCGGCAACCTGCTCTGGCACAAAACGTATGGCGCCGCCGCCACCGACGTAGGGCTGGCAGTCTGCCAGCTGAATAACGGCAATCTTGTACTGCTCGGCGGCGCAATGCAGGCCGACAACACGCCTGCTCATTTCCGCGCCGTTTTCGACCCGGCCGGCAACCTCCTCGGTTCAAATACTTTTACCACCGCCAGCGACGTAACCGATATTCAGGCCGTTGCTACCGCCGACGGCGGATACGCGGCCGCCGTAAGTTCCGGTAATTTTTCCTCCTCCATCCGGATGCATAAGTACGAAATAGGTCTCAACGAGCAATGGTCGGGGCCGCTCGCTGCTTATAACCATGTCACCGGGTCTTCCATTTCAACCCTGTACGACCTGAAACCGACCGCCTCCGGTTTATTGCTATGCGTACAGGCCGGAAACGGCGTTCACCTGCTGCATATCGTCTCGGGCGGGCCGCAGTGGAGCAAACGGGTACACACAGGCTTTCCTTATAGTGCGGGCGTACAACCTTACCCCGACGGAACAATTGGCATGGCCGCCCATACCTACCCATTTATTTTTAAAAAACTGGCCGCCGATGGGTCGACACTGGATTCCGTCGGGACGCTTAACCTGCCCACCGCGTCTACCTATGAAGCCCGTTATATTTTCCAGGCCGACCGGAGCATTTATCTGATCGGCAACACGACCTCCAGCCTGTTGCGGGGTTATACCCTGGACCGCGTGACCGTTACCGGCGCGCCGGCCAAAGCCTGGAGCAAAACAATCGGCGAACAAATGCCTTACGAGGAAGAGACTGCCGGCGCCATTGCCGCCATCTCCGACGGCGGCTTTGCAGTGGCCGGCACCCGGCAGGACAGCACCGGCGACGAAGACCTGTGGATATTCCGCGCCGACGAGCAGGGCAACGTGATCTGGGAAAAAATGATGGATCTTGCCGGCAAAGGTTTCTTTAACAACGCCCGCATCGGTTCGATCCAGCCGGATGCCGCGGGCAACCTTATCGCGCTCGCCGCCTCGAATTCCTCCGACCCCTACTACCACCTGATCAAGTTGTCGCCCGGCGGCGATCTGATCTTTGATAAAATCATCGATTCCGCGGCCTATTATCCCGAATTCTTTCGCGCCTACCCGCTTCCCGACGGCGGCGCCATAGTCTGCCTTTCCCTCGATAACGACGCCCCGCTCGTCCCAAGGCTGATTCGTACCAATGCCGATGGCGAGGTGATCTGGGCCAAAACCTACGCCGGCAACCTGTTAAACGACGTGATCCCCTTGCCCGACGGCAATTTTTTATGCGCCGGCGCTAAAACCTCCAAACCCTGGGTATTTAAAGTGGATGCAACGGGTAACATGTTGTGGGAAAAAGTGTATACCGAGGTACAATTCGGCGGCTTGTTTTCCATGACCATGAGCACCGACGGTTACCTGGCCGCAACCGGCGGCGCCTGGGAAGACACGGGTATTGCCGCCAGGGCGCTTGTCCTCAAGGCCAACGCAACCGACGGCGACCTGATCTGGCAACAACAATTCAGTCAGGGTGACATGGGGTTTTGGCTTGGCGCCACGGTTTTGCCCGCCCCTTCCGGAGGATTGTGTTTTATGGGCATAATACTGCAACCGCCGGCCAACGCCGACCTGTTCAGCGCCATTTTCCGGTACCGGGCCAGCATGAGCCTGCTGGATGCCGATGGAAACCTGTTGTCAGAGCATGTTTTCGGCAACGACGCCACGCATCCCTTTGCCGGAAGCGCCGCTGTGACCGCCGACGGCCATGCAATTTTCTGCGCCACTACCGATGCCGGCACCTCCCTGCAGGATGCATGGGTAGTAAAAACAGCGTTTCAACTTGTTTCGGCTGCCGAACCCGCGCAAATATTTGATTTTTCGATTTGGCCCAACCCGGCTCCCGGATATGCCCGGTTTTCGCTGAACGATCCGTATTCAGGCCCGGTTCAAATCCGGATATTCGATGCCGCCGGGCGCGAAGTGGCGCGTATGCGCGGGCATAAGCCTGCGGGCGATTGGTCTGCCGAATTGCCCCTGAGCGGTTTGAATGCCGGAATCTACCAAGTGCAACTCCAGAGTGACGGGGGGCATGGCGTTAAGAGTGTATTATTGTTGACAAATTAGGACAAACCATTTTTTTAAAGATGATTTACCACCTCTTCTACCTGCTCTTTTTGCCATTGTCAACAAGCCATTACAAAGTCAACGCAGACAGCGCGGGGCTTGGGTCACAGTCTCCCTACGACGCGCTCTTCGCCCAAAAACCGCGATACCTTTCCGACGGTTTCGACTTTCCGGTGGGCAAACCCGACGCCAAAGGCTATTACAACGCTCAAAAATTTGGCAAAAGTAATTTACCTGTATCTTTCCCGGAAAATTATCGCTATGAAACACATTGTCGCTGACATCGACAACTTCGACATCGTCCCCGGCTACCATGGCCGCCTCATTCACACCGACAACATGACGCTGGCCTACGTGGACGTGGACGCCGGCGCCCCCCTGCCCGAACACGCGCACGTGCACGAGCAGGTGATCAACCTGCTGGAAGGCCGCTTCGAACTGGTGCTCGGCGGCGAAACCCTGCAACTCGAAGCCGGCAACGTGGCGGTCATCCCGTCCAATGTGCCGCATTCCGGCAGGGCGATTACCGCCTGCCGCATACTGGATGTTTTTCATCCCGTTCGGGAGGATTTTA
>JAKLJF010000780.1 GCA_023151335.1 Thermoanaerobaculia bacterium
CGCACCGACGTATTCCGGCGGGCAAATACCCTTGCGGGTGAAACGACCTTCGAGCAGCAGGTTGGCCACCGCCGTACAGGTGTAGCCGGTGGTACGGGCCATGGAGATGGTATCGGTCGCGGGGTCGTACCGGTCGAGCAGGTCGCAGGCGACGGCGGCGCCTTCGCCCTCGATGCGGACGCGCATGACGGTGAGGTCGCCTTCGCCGGGTTGCAGTTTCCATTGGGGAAAAAGCAGTCGGGCCGTGAGATCGACCGGGCGGATACTCAGACCCTTCACGTCCACCTCTTCGCTGCTGAAAAAACCGCCTGCGCGCAGTACGCGCAGGTATTCGGCGCTACCGGGATAACGCAGCGTTTTTTCGATCATGTCCGGAACATCGGGCATGGTGCGCAACAGCGAGCGCAGGCCATCGGTATTGAAGGCTTCCAGGGTTCCGATACCGGGAAGGTCAATCAGTTCAGGGTCGGAGAGCGCCTCGCGGGTCACGATCCGGCCGCCTTCCACGTAGCGCGCCGGACGGACGTATTCCTCGATCACGTCGGCAGGAGAAAATACCGCCCGGTATTCCCAGGGCCATTGACGCACTTGGGGCAGGCCGCCCACGAGGCATTGAAAGCGCCGTATTTTCATTTGCCCGCGGTAGTGGCCCAGCAGGATATTGCTCATGCCGGGCGCCACTCCGCAGTCCACCACCGCCGTGACGCCCCGGCGGCGGGCCAATTCGTCGAGTTCGAAAGCGTCTTCCGGAAAAAAACTGATGTCCACCACGTTTTTCCCCGCCTCGATACAAGCGCGCAGGGCCTCGAAACCGAGAAATCCGGGCAGGGCGCCGACAACCAGATCGCTGTTTTCGACGAGTTTCCGCAGCCGGCGGCTGTCCGACAGGTCGGCCGCCGCGGTCGCCACGCCCCGGGCTTGCAGGCGCTGCAGCGCGGCGGCATCGGTATCGGCAGCGACGACGCGGTGTTGCCGGTGCAAGTCGAGCGCGATGGCGCTGCCGACGAGGCCGCCGCCGAGTACCGTAATCTTATTCATGCAAAAGGCGAATTATACGTATCGTCGTATTATTTCCGCCAGGGCAGATCCAGCACCCGCTGTCCGGCGAGATAACCCTGCCGCAGCCCTTCGTCGCAGTCCATTCTGAAATGTACGCCCAGCGGAATACGCGAGTAGGCGTTTTCCACGGCCATGTCGATAAAGGTATTGAACGAGCGCGGGGTGCCTTTGAACTCTGTCCTGTTCTGGTGGCAATAGTCGGTAAAGGCGTAGTCAAAACCAAAAATATCGGTCAGCACGGTCGCGGCAGCGCCGCCGAACCCGGAGTGTCCCGAGGGATAGGCCGGGAATTCGGGCGTAATACCATTGACGCCTGTTGCCGGGTTGTTCATAATGCTTTCCCAGTTGGAGTCAAAATTGCGGCGGATAAAATGTATAGGCCGCTCATAGTTGTAAATAAATTTGGAATTCCATACGGCGATACCCACGTCGCAAAGCGCCATGCCCATTTTGGCATACAGTTCAACGGCGGTTTCCAGGGAGGCGTTTTCCAGGACGACCACCTGGTTGGCAATCGCGATCCATCGTCCGGGAGGCGTAAAAGTTACCCCGCCGAAATCGTCGCTCCAGAACTCGGCAATCCAGTGCGCTTCACCGTCCTGACCCGCTTTGATCTTGTTCACCCAGATTTGGGTTTCTTTGGCCTGATTGTACAGCTGCGAATTGGGGTCTTCGCTCCAGGGCAGCGGCGGTCTGGCAAGCAAATCGTCTTTTTTCATGGCAAAGGGTCGCACTTTACCCCAATACGGGAACAGGGCAGGCGTGTAATCGGGCCAGGTAGGCTGCCACAGGCCTGGGCCGGCCGGCGGAACATAGCTGGCAGGATGCGCGTCGAGATAGCCATTATGGCCGGTGGCATCCGTCTCAGACCAGGCGGTGACGGCCTCTGCCACGGCTTTACCGAAATCAACCGAACGTTTGTAAATTTCCGAATTGACCTGGGCCGAGAGCTCGTTTTCAAAGTTCTGGTTCAACTGCGCCACCTTTGCCAGGTGGGAGGGCTGGATGTGCGGATAAAAATTGCTGATTATCGTATGATAAGCGGCATTCACGGCAGCGGGCCAATAGTACACTTTACCCGTCTCAACTTGCGGTATCGACAGGCCGGAGAAATGGGTTGCCAGCGAATTGTGATCGGGCATGCCCGGAACCGCGGCCTCGTAAGCGGCCAGACCGATATAACCCAATGCCCGTGCCGCGGCTGGCGGGCGGTATCCCGTAGCGTAGCGGTCAATTTCTTCAAAAAGTTGGTACCATTTCAGGGGAACGTCCGCGTTAAAGTCCTTAGCCAAACCTGCTTGCTCAGTCTTGTCCTTTTGACAGGCAGGGAACAGGAGGACAATCGCCAGACTTACCAGTAAAAAAATGGGTAAGCGGAAAGAATTTTTCATGTCGATTTGATAAGTTAAATTGTTAAAAAACTGGTTTGAAGAAAAATGTAACCGGTCGGGCAGGAGCAAGACGCCGATAAAAGAGGGCGCCGCCACCCCTGCCTGAACGTTATCTTATTTAAATGTTAATTTTCCCTATTTAATTTTTAAGACTATTTAATCTTAAATAAAACATCTGTCAAAAAACATGCCAATCGTTTCGTCGCGGTCATGGAAAAACAGGTAGCGTAATATCGTCACAATAAAGAGCGCATCAGAGGCGGTATAGAAGATGGTATGTGTGTCTGCGCCAGGCATGGAGCCGCGTGAATTTTGGCCTGTGAGCCAAACGAACAGACAGGGGAGCTGTATGACGGCGCTGAGTAGCGGTCATGGGGTTGCGGCCGTAAAATTGCCGCTGGCACTGAGAAGGCCATGTACCGTGACGGTCGGCGGGCAAAAGGTGAATACCGGCTGTTGATAGTCCGGCACAATTGACAGTTGAAAGAAACAGGATTG
>JAKLJF010000781.1 GCA_023151335.1 Thermoanaerobaculia bacterium
ACGAGGAAATGGAGCGCCTGATCGACTTGATTTTGTCGAAAGCCGTTACAACGATCGACAAAGTAACGGCACTGGAAATCCGGATCATCGCCTTGTTCTCCCGGCAGCGCATCCGCGAGTCTATCGCCCTGGGGCTCGAGGCGCTGGCGCTGCTCGGGGTGAAATTGCCCGCCAAACCCGGTCAGGCGCAGGTGGCCATGGAACTGGTAAAAGCCAAAATGGCGATGCGCAAAAAAACGCCGGAACAATTGCTCGAACTGCCCCTGGCACAGCGCCCCGAACACCTGGCCGTGATGCGTATCATGGCTAACCTGGCGCCGCCAGTCTTTTTCGTCGACACCAACCTGTACAGCATCATATTGTTCCGGCTGATGGTCTTTACCAGCCGGTATGGTATAGCCAGTTCGAGCGCCTATGCTTACTCCTGCTATTCCTTCGTGTTATGCGCCATTACCAATGAAGTGAATACGGGTAGCCGCTATGGCGAATTTGTGCTCGCGCTGATGAAAAAACACCCGTTTTCAGAGTACCAGTCGCGCGCGCTGTTCGTACTGTATTATTTCGTTCAGCACTGGAAAAACCCGCTGCCCGGCATTGTCCCATCGTTGAAAGAAGCGTACCGGCGCAGCCTCGAAAGCGGGGAGGCCGACTTTACCGCCTTTCTGGGCAATGCCTACGCCCAGGCGGCCATCATGTCGGGCAACGACCTGGAAGAACTGGACAAAGAATTGCGCCGCCAACTCCAGTACAGCACCCAAACCCGGCACTATACCTCGGTCACCTTCAACAATATTTTTCATCAGTTTGTGCTTTGCCTGCGCAATCAGGCGCCGGAGCCCCGCCTCCTGAAAGGTGAAATGTGCGACGCCGATGCCGTATTCGATGAAATGGTGCGCATCAACAATGCGCCCGTCATTTTTAATATCGCCTACTTCCGGGCGCAGCTGGCGCTGCTGCACGGCGATTTCGCCGACGCGCTGGCCAATATTGACATTGCCCACGCCAACCTCAAATCGGTCATTTCCATCCCGGTGTACAAACACCACCATTTCCTGGCCGTACTCGTCCGGTATCATGCCTGCGTGGAAAACGCCCACTTAAAACGCAAACAGATGGCCCGGATAAAATCCAGCCTCGACGCCTTGCGGAAATATCAGCAATACAATCCCGGCGAATTCAGCGGCAAACTGGCCTTGGCGGAAGCCTGCTTTACCGCCTTGCAGGAAGAACACGACAAAGCATTGGGGTTGTTCCACCGCGCGATGGGCTTTTTTCAGCACGAAGGCAACCCCTACGACCAGGGGCTTGGCAGTCTCGAGTTGTTCCGCTACGCCCGCCTGCGCGGCCTCGACGACCTGGCCGCCATCTACCACCGGAAAGCAACGGACGCCTTCCGGCACTGGGGCGCCGAAGCGATCGTGCATTACCTGCAATCGTTGCCCGGCTACTCCGTGCAAGCCAGCGTGCTCGACAGCGCCGACAGCCAGGTCGGTGGCCGGGTAATGGATTTGTTCAGCATCATCAAGGGGGCGCAGGTCATCTCCGGTGAATTGGAACTGCAACTGCTGGTCAATAAAATGCTGGCGGTTATGGCGGAAAACGCCGGCGCGACGAGGGGCGCCCTGATCCTGAAAAAACCCGGCGGGTATTTCGTGGAAGCGGAAATGAAGGAAGCCGGCGTGGTGGAAAACGTGAGCCCCCTGCCTTTTGAACAATATGATTCGGCTGCCACCGGGGTGCTCAACTTTGTGTTGCATTCCGGACAGAACATCGTGCTCGATAATGCGGTAGCCGAAGGCCGTTTCGTCAACGAGCCCTATATCCGGGAGCACCGGGTGCGCTCGCTGCTTTGTATGAACCTCTTGTATAAAAACCAAACGGTGGGCCTGCTGTACCTGGAAAACAACCTCGTGCCCGGCGCTTTTACCGCCGGACGTATGGAAGTGCTCCAGATACTCGGCACACAGGCCGCCATATCGATCGAAAACGCCAACTATTACAGCGATATCCAGGCGCTCAACCGGGCCTACGAACGTTTTGTGCCGAGGGTGTTCCTGCAACAACTGGGCAAAGCGAGTATACTCGACATCGGACTGGGCGACCAGGTATCCAAAAATATGGCCGTCATGTTCTCCGATATCTGGGGCTTTACCACCCTCTCCGAGTCCGTTTCCGAAGGAGAAGTATTCGCCCTGCTCAACGATATCTGGGGACGGCTCACGCCCGTGATCGAAAACCACGGCGGTATCGTGGACAAATTCGTGGGCGACGCCGTGCTCGCCTTGTTCCCGGAAAACGTCCAGCATTGCCTGGCCGCCGCCGTGGAGATGCAACACAAACTGCTGGAATTCAACACAGAATCGCCACTAAGGCCTTCTTATCCTATCCGCATGGGTATCGGCGTGAATACCGGCCCGATGATACTCGGCACCGTCGGCGCCAGCAGCCGCCTGGACACCACCGTGATCGGCGACGCCGTAAACGTGTCGGCCCGCCTCGAAGACATGACCCGCATATTGCGCACGCATATTATCCTGAGCGCCGACGCCGTGATCAAACTGAACGACCCGGCCCGCTTCAACCTGCGTTGCGTAGGCCTGCTCGAACTACGGGGTAAGGCCCGGCCCATCCGGCTGTACGAAGAGTTTTCAAACGACCACCCCACCCTCCTGCAACAAAAAAAACAGTACCGGGCCCTGTTCGCCGAATTCCTCCGTGTTTTCGAATCGGGCGATCAGGCCGCGGCCGGCACGCTGATCGGTCAGTACCTCGACAAGGTACCCGGCGACGAAGTGGGCGGCTATTACCGGGAGTTGCTGGGCGCAGGGGATTTTCCCAAAACAGGTAGAACCTGACAGCCACACGCAAAGCGCTACCGCGTCACCCTTTCCCGCAACACCGTTTATACTTCTTCCCGCTTCCGCAGGGGCAGGGGTAATTTGGCAT
>JAKLJF010000782.1 GCA_023151335.1 Thermoanaerobaculia bacterium
AATCCGGTTGAAGCCGATCCTGTAAAAATGCGGCATGCAGTTGTCCGTCGGCGCTCTTTTCAAATCCCGTAATTTCGGCGTGATTGACGACCGCGGCGCCGGCTTCGGCAGCGCTTTGTATAAGCGCCAGGCAATAACGGGCATCGTCGAGTTGGCCGTCGTAGTACAACACGGCGCTGTGAAGCCGGCCTGTCAATCCGGGCAACAATCGCAGTGTTTCCTTTTTACCCAGCCAGCGACTGGCGGGCAACGCGTCTTTATCGGCGGCAAAACGACCGTACAGCCACAGACCGATCCTGAAATACAGGCCTTCCCACCAACTGAACACCGGCGTCAGCAGGGCAAGCGGCCGGGCAAGGTGAGGCGCGTTGGCCAGCAAGTGACGCCGTTCTTCCAGGCCGTGCCGTACCTGCCGGAGTTGTCCGAAATCCAATTTTTTAAACGCTTGCTCCAGGTACCGCACCCCGCCGTGGATCAGTTTGGTGCTTTTAGAAGAAGTTTCGGCGCCGAAATCGGTTTTTTCCACCAGGGCCACTTTTAGCCCGCGCAGGGCAGCATCGAGCGCGCAACCGGCGCCCGATGCGCCGCCGCCGATGATACAAAGGTCAAAGGTTTCTGTTTGCAGGCGGTGCAAAGATTCTTTTCGGTCAAATACCTTGGTTCTCCCGTCCATTCGGTCGTCTTTGCAATGATTATTTTTTTTCGAGCTGTTGCTGCCACCGCCAGGCATCTTCCAATGCCTCCCGCAGGCTGCGTTTGGCCGACCAGCCCAGTTGCTCCCACGCCTTCGTGGCATCGGCATACACGGCCGTTATGTCCCCGGCGCGGCGCGGTCCGATGCGGTAGTTCAGCCGTCGGCCGCTAAGGTTTTCAAAAGTGCGGACTAATTCCAGCACGCTGTGTCCCAGTCCGGTACCGATATTGAATACGTCGTAATGACTGCCCGGGCCAGGTTGTCCAAGCGCCTGTAAGGCGGCGACGTGCGCTTCGGCCAGGTCCATCACGTGGATGTAATCGCGGATGCAGGAACCATCGGGGGTGGGGTAGTCGTCGCCGAAAACGCTGAGCTGTTCGCGGATGCCGGCGGCAGTTTGGGTGATATAGGGTACGAGATTGTTGGGCACGCCCAGCGGCAGCTCGCCGATCAGGGCGGAAGGATGCGCCCCGATGGGGTTGAAATACCGCAGGGAAATGATTTTCACCGGTTTGCCGGCGGCGGCCATATCGCGCAAAATTTCTTCTCCGACCTGTTTGGTGTTGCCATACACCGAGGCAGCAGGTTTTACGGGCATGGTTTCCACCACTGGCAAACTGTCCGGCTCGCCGTATACGGTACAGGAAGAGGAAAAGATCAGGTCGGTAACGCCCGTTTCCAGCATCACTTCCAGCAGGGTGATCAACGACCCCAAATTATTTCGGTAATACTTCAGGGGTTCGGCCATCGACTCTCCCACGGCTTTGAAGGCCGCGAAATGAATGACGCCCCGAACGTTTTCCCGCTGGAACAAATCGAGCAGCGTCGCCGGGTCATTGCAATCATGTACCACGCAGGGAACTTCATAACCTAAAATCTGCTTCAGCCCATCCAGCACACTTTGCTGCGAATTGGAAAAATCGTCGATGATGACCGGCCGGTAGCCGGCCTCTGCCAGGGCCACCACCGTGTGGCTGCCGATATAGCCGGCGCCGCCGGTGACGAGGATCGTATTGTTTGTCATTTTAAATTTTAAAAGCCGCAGACAAGGTAGGCACATTTAAAACACGCAACTTTAGGCAAGTTTTAAAACATTGAAAAATGAAAGACATAAACTGGAAAATCAGCGTACTGGCGGCCTTGTTTTTCGGCTTTAGCCTGCAAATTCCGGCGCAAACCGTTTCTCCGGAAGTAAATCTGCCACGCCCCAATCCTGCCCAACTCGCCTGGCACGATACGGAATTTTACCTCTTTTTCCACTTCGGCCCCAATACCTTTACCAACCTGGAATGGGGACACGGTACCGAAACCGAAGAGGTGTTCAACCCCACTGCGCTCGACTGCGACCAGTGGTGCCGCGTAGCCAGACAGGCCGGCGCCCGGGGCGTCATCATCACAGCCAAACACCACGATGGCTTTTGCCTGTGGCCGTCAAAATATTCCACGCATACCGTGCGCGAAAGCCCCTGGAAAAACGGCAAGGCCGACGTGCTGCGCGAACTCTCCGACGCCTGCCGCCGGCACGGACTCAAATTCGGGGTTTACCTCTCGCCTTGGGACCGTAACCACCCCAAATATGGCACGCCGGAATACAACGACGTATACGCCAATACGCTGACCGAGTTATTGACCGGCTACGGCGATCTTTTCGAAGTATGGTGGGACGGCGCCAATGGCGAAGGCCCCAACGGCAAGAAACAGGAGTACGATTTCCATCGCTTCGAAAAACTGGTGGCCCTGCATCAGCCCAATGCCATCATTTTCAGCGACATCGGCCCGGGCTGCCGCTGGGCCGGCAACGAACAGGGTACCGTGAACGAAACCAATTGGTGCACCCTCGATACTGCCGGCTTTGGCCGCGGCGCCACCGGCCCGCCCGCAGATACCCTTCAACGGGGCAACGAAAACGGCGCGCTTTGGATACCGGCCGAATGCGACGTCAGCATCCGCCCCGGATGGTTTTACCATCCGGAAGAGGACAGCAAAGTGAAAACGCCGGATCAACTCTTCGATATTTACCTGAAATCGGTGGGCCGTGGCGCCAACCTGATCCTCAACGTACCGCCCGACCGCCGCGGCCGTATTCACGAACAGGATTCAATGACACTGGTTGCTTTTGGGAAAAAACTGCAAAGCGCGTTCCGGCGGAACCTGGCCAAAGGCAAAAAACTCAAACCCGAATTCCAGACCAGCGCGCTCGACCCGGCCCGGCAATTGCATCAACTGACCGACAACGATGCCTATGTCTG
>JAKLJF010000783.1 GCA_023151335.1 Thermoanaerobaculia bacterium
ATCAAAAAATTATCTGCGGAATTGATCTGTTTGCCTCGGCCTTTTTTATGCTTACCCGCTGGGAGGAGTACGTCAAAACCGAACGGGACCGGTACGGCCGTTTCCCGGCCACGGCAGCCTGGTGCTACCAGAACGATCTGCCCGACCGGCCTCTGGTGAACGAATACGCCGAACTGCTCTGGCAAATGTTGCTCCGGCTTGGCTGGAAGGGCCCGCGCAAAACGCAAAACTTTCGCCTGCATCTGTCGCACGACGTGGATCATCCGCGCTTGTGGTGGTCGGCATCCGGGCGGCTCCGCACACTGACAGGAAGTCTGTTGCAGCGCCGCAATGTCCGGGAAGCGGCCTGGTGGCTGAAAAATCAATTTTTCCAGGCCCGCGATCCGTACGACATTTTCGATGCGTGGATGGATTTTTCGGAAGCGAACGGGCTTGTTTCCCACTTCAATTTTCTGGGTCGCCGGCCGGTGTACGCCGATTGTTATTACCCGCTGGACGAACCTTTTGTACGGAATTTGATTAAAAAAATAAACGAACGGGGGCACGTGGTCGGTTATCATCCTTCCCGGGAGGCCTTTGCCAGTCCGGCGGTTTTTACCAAAGAACTCGCCTCGGTACAGGAATTGTCAGCCGCTCCTGTGCGCACCGGCCGCCAGCATTACCTGTGTTTCGCCGCGCCCCATACCTGGCAGCAGTGGTCGGACGCCGGCATGGAGTGGGACAGCACCCTCGGCTATCCTGAGGCCGAAGGCTTCCGCTGCGGCATCTGCCACGACTTTCCGGTATTCAACTTTCTGACCCGCCAAACCCTGCCGCTGCGCGAAAAACCTCTGCTCGCCATGGACGTCACCCTCGCACAATACCGGAAATACAGCCCCGAACAGGCCTACTACCGCCTGCAACACCTGCGCCGGCAAACTGAAAAACACGGCGGTGAATTCGTACTGCTCTGGCATAACTCCTCGTGGAACACGTACTTTTGGGCCCCCTGGCAGGAGGTGTACCGGGAATTTGTAAAGTCTTGCGAGGGGATGAGATAAAGTATTGTATTGTAAATATGTTCGGCTTATCTGGTTATAAGGAAGGTATAAAGAGCTGGGTATGGTTTTTAGCCCGCGAAAACGAACCCCCGGCCCCCCGACCTGTGGTACGGGACAGGCCCATAGCCGTCAACTTAAGGGCTTGGGCGCCGCTCTTCGCCCGTGAAACCCCACCCCCGACCCCCCGACCTGTGGTACGGGACAGGCCTATAGCCATCAACTTAAGGGCTTGGGTATGGAGTTTCCCAAAATTCCTGACATTTTTCTTCCTCTTATTCCTTCCTCCCCTCGCCTCCGCCCAACCCACTACCCTTCCTCTTCACTCTCCCGGGCAGCACATCATCGACCGTTTAAGCATCGGCGGCGGTCTGAACAGTCCCATTCATCCTGAAGTATTGCCCTACACCAGGGCTGATGCAACTGCCCTGGCGCTTCAGATGCAGGGGAAAGACTCCCTGTTGTCGAAAACCGGCCGGCGCGACCTGCAATACCTGTTCGACGACAATTCGGAATGGCTGCTGGCCTGCGATACTTCGGGTACGCAACTGCGCCGGAACAGAAAACCCCTGCTGGGCGTATTTTACCGCACACCGGCCAATCTGTTCGAGGTGAATACGCGGGCCTTTCACCTGCGCGCCAACCCGATGCTCAACATTGCCCTGGGCAAGGAACAGGACGATGCCGAACTGATCTTTGCCAACCAGCGCGGCCTCGAAGTGCGCGGCGATGTGGACGGCCGCGTGTTTTTTTATACCAGCGTACTGGAATCCCAGGCGCGGTTTCCGGAATATGTCAACCAGTGGATCACGGAATACCAGGCGGTACCGGGCGCGGGTTTTTTCAAACCGTATCAAAGCGAGGTGTTCGACATCCGCAACGGATACGACTTCAACCTGGCCAATGCGTACATCGGCGGCAATGTGACCAAACACATCGGCGTACAATTCGGCCATGGGCGGCATTTCATCGGCAACGGTTACCGCTCGCTGTTGCTGTCCGACGCGGGCAACAACGCTTTCTACCTGAAACTCAGCACCCGGATCTGGCGGGTGCATTATCAGAACCTGTTTCTGGAGTTAAACCCCGTTTCTACGGCCGCACCCCGGCCCGCCAACGCCGTTTTGCCTAAAAAATACGCCGCCATCCATTACCTGAATTTCAAACTGAAACCCAACCTGGCCTTCGGCTTTTTCGAGGCCACGGTTTTTAACCGGAGCCGGCAGTTTGAGTTTCAGTACCTCAACCCTGTTATCCTGTACCGCACGGTGGAAGGCATGATCGGTAGCCCTGATAACGTGCTGATCGGATTCGACGGGCGATGGGATCTGCTGCGCCGCTTCAGGTTGTACGGCCAGGTGATGATCGACGAGTTTTTGTTCTCCGCTTTGTATAAACCCGAAGAAAAAGGCTGGTGGGGCAACAAATTCGGTTGGCAGGCCGGCGTGAAATACATAGATGCCTTCGGCGCCGACCACCTCGATCTGCAGGTGGAATACAACCAGGTGCGGCCATTTACCTACTCCAGTTTCGATTCGCTGAACAGCTACACGCACTACAACCAGCCGCTGGCACACCCGCGCTGGGCCAATTTTAAGGAACTCGTGTTGCTTGCCCGGTATCAACCACTGCCCCGCCTGTTTTTAACCGGCCGGCTGATCTGGTCCGAATCAGGCGACAACCCCGGCAGGGAAAACTACGGCGCCAACCCGCTGCTGAGCAATGACAGCCGCATCGCCGATTACGGCAATTTCACCGGACAGGGTACCGCGGCTACTACCTGGTTTGCCGCGCTCGACGCTTCCTGGCAGTTTTATCACAATATGTACCTCGACCTGAAAGTGCTGTTCCGCCGCAAGGACAGCGCCGATGAGCGGCGCTACCTGGAGACCCGGCTGCTCAC
>JAKLJF010000784.1:0-1812 GCA_023151335.1 Thermoanaerobaculia bacterium
TTCCACCCAACGGGCATCGGCCTGCCGGCACACGCGCAGGCCCCGGATTTCGCCATCCGGCAAGTTCGGTATGTTGACGTTCAGTAACCTGACGGGCGTTACCTGCTCATCCAGCGCAAATTGAATGATCTTTTTTATCCAGGGCTTGCCCGGCTCAAAGTTGGCCTCGAAACTGTAATCGAGCAATGAAAACCCGATACTTTTTATACCTTCCAGCGAAGCCTCCATGGCTGCCGACAGTGTGCCGGAATAAATGATATTGATAGAGGCATTGCTGCCGTGATTAATGCCGGATACACAGAGATCAATTTTTCTGTCCTTCAGTACCACATGTTTGGCCAGCTTCACGCAATCGACCGGCGTACCCGAACATTCCCAGGCTTCTATGCCGGGAAATACCCGGACGTGCTTCAGCCGGATCGGATCGTGGATCGTGATCGCGTGTCCCTTGCCGCTCTGTGGCGAATCGGGCGCCACCACCACCACTTCCCCCAATCCGGCGGCAACTTCCACCAGGGCACGGATGCCTGGGGCAACAATACCGTCGTCGTTCGTAACTAAAATCAGAGGTTTCGACATGGGGCAAAGGTAGCGGATGTGCGGCGACCTGACGCCGGATGGCTGAAATTCTGCGCAAAAATTAAAGCCAGGCTTCCTAACCATACGCCTCTAATCCAGTATTCAATACAATTTGCGTTAATAAATTTGCGTATTTATAGTGTTAATTCGTCGATTTACGGGCAAATTAAAATCTTGTCCTGATTTTAAAACGGATTTTTGAATTTTTTACCTTAATCTTGCAGGGAATTTCACCAGTATTTCCAAACAAAAACAACAAACCGCCACAAACCTTATCCATCAATAAACAGCCGGTTATGAAACACACTATTCTTGCCCTGCTAAGCCTTTTCAGCGTCAGTATGTTGTTCGCGCAACAATCGTCGCCATTGTACCTTTTATTCAATTCAACCTGTATGGACCAACTGGAATACCGCCAGGTATATTCAGGCGCCACCATGATGGGTTATTCCGTGCATCCCACAGCCAATGAACAATACGTTCTGATGGCCGGTTCCGGTGGAATAAACTCCCCCACCCTGCCCAAAGGCACCGTCAATTGCCGGGAGTACGCCCTGAACGAACAGTTTTTAAACGACGTCAACAAAGTAACCCGGCAGGTGTATATCGTGCACCAACTGACCAAGGGATACATGCTCACGCCGGTCATCTCGGCTACCCAGGTGCTCCGCAGCGGATCATATTACCTGTTCCGGGCGCCCAACTATTCTTTCGCCGTCGACACCTCCAACCTCGTGTACGAAAGCAACATTGCCACCGGCAGTTCCGACTGGTATATTTATTTTAACGGACTCAAGATCAGGGGCTGTTATTATGAATACTCCTTCAAACGAGAACCGACCAGAACCAACCAGGAACGTTCGGAATTTGATTTCCTGCCCGGCATCGGCGTGGTCAGCGAGCGAACCGGCATGACCGCCGCGGACGCCGAGGCCAACCACATACGACTGATCCGGGTAAACGGTATGGCCCTGGAGGACTATATTTCCATGCAATGCCAGCAGGCGCCTGCCACCACGCCGGGCGCGGCGCCGCTTTCCAAATACACGCCGCAGGTCAACTACGGCGCGATGCCCGTTCGGGAAAGCGACAAAGAACTCGGTTCCATCTCTTACACACAGTCCGCCACCGGCATGGTAGGCCCGCCGCCGCTGGCCAATTGCCCCGAGCCGCCCGGCGAAGGGTATCACATCGTACAACCCGGCGAAACGCTCAACGCCATTTCGCGCGCCT
>JAKLJF010000784.1:1822-2930 GCA_023151335.1 Thermoanaerobaculia bacterium
ATGAGATCCCGGTGCGCTCCCTCGTGTCCTGGAACAAGATCAAAGACCCCGACAAGATCCTCATCTGCCAGAAGATCTGGCTGAAAAAACCGCCGGCCGAAAGCGCCGCCCTGGCTTATAAAGGCGGAAAAACCAGCCCGGCTACCTATTCCACACCCTCGGGTCAGGCTGTTATCCGGCAGGATGTTTACTGGCAAAATCAGGCATATCAGCCCAGCGCCTATACCTATCAGCAGCCGCAAACCTATTCGACCACCCCGCAATCCTTCACGGCGCCAGCCCAGGTACTGGTACACACCGTACAAAAAGGCGAAACCCTGTATGGTATCGGCTTGCGCTACGGCTTATCGGAAGCGGAAATGCGGCGGCTCAACAACCTGCCCGCTACAGGCGATGTATTGCTGCGACCAGGAACCCAATTGTTTGTGAGCGACTGCTGTCCGGAGACCAGAGCAGCAGGTACCACTACCACGCAACCACAATACACGCAACCGGCTTCCACGCAACCGCAGAACTACGGTCAACCGTCCGGCAGCACTTTCCTGCCCGAACTGTACACCAATCCCGCCACCGGGCAAACCCAGTACACCGCGCCCGCAACTTACGGAACCCAACCCTCTACCACCACTACCCAACCGGCCACGACAACCACGCAGCCCACCCAAACAACCAAACAACCGACTTACTTCCAGGAGTATATCGTGCGGGAAGGCGACACGATCAACGCCATCGCGATCCGCTTCAAGGTCAATGCCCAGGAACTCGCCCTGGTCAACAACAAAGAGCCGAACGAGACGCTGATCGCCGGGCAGCGGTTGTTAATACCGAGGAATTGAGTTGACTGATTCAGAGGAATATACGATATTTGTTTTCCGCTAATACCTGAGTTAGTATCCTAAATAATTGAACATTGTAAATTGGTCCGCCAGGTTTTGTGCATGGATAACGGGAGGATTACGTTTACGAAACTTTAAAAGTTTCGTAAACGTTGCCGGCACTGATGCACAAAACCTGGCGGAGCAAGGTATAAAACCTTTCTGGCCGGTAAAAAAGTATTTGCGACAACTGAAACAGCAATTTTATGACACATGTTGAGTAACACGTTTAT
>JAKLJF010000785.1 GCA_023151335.1 Thermoanaerobaculia bacterium
TGGCCGGACGGCAAGTGTACCGTGTTTCCGAAGTGAGAGATGCCGGGTATCATACGCTGAACATTCCGGCCCCGGCATTTCCGGGTTCAGGGGTATATGCCTATCGTATCCGGGCGGGTAAGGCAATGGCAAGCGGACGGCTGGTGTTGGTTCGGTAACCCGGCTTTTAGGCCGTGTTATCGAAAAAACGCGGAGCAAACCGGACATGCCGGTTTGCTCCGCGTTGGTGTTTTATGAACAGACTGCTATTATTTCACTTCTGCAAAGAAATCCTTCACTTTGTCTTTGTGAACGATCATTTGCTTGTAGGTGTAGCGGCCGGTAGCGGGATCTTTTACGGCTTTGATCACTTTCACGTGATCTTTACCGGAGCCGGCATTTGCGGCACGTTGGGCTACCCGAGCGTTTTTAGAAACTTTTTTAGCCATGATTGCTCCTTTTAATGTGTACCCGCTGAAGGGTTACTAGGTGATTTAATGTTGAAGTAAACAGGAAAACACCGGAAATGTTCCGGCAAATTTACCAAAATTTACTTGATCTCGCGATGTACGGTGTATTTGCGCAGAATGGGGTTGTATTTTTTCAACTCCAGGCGCTCCGGCGTGTTTTTCCGGTTTTTCTGCGACACGTATCGCGAAGTGCCGGGCATACCGCTGTTCTTATGCTCGGTGCATTCGAGAATAATCTGTAAACGGTTGCCTTTACTTTTCTTTGCCATATTGCTTGATATTGGATATTCGATTGGATAGTTGGCGGCGGGAGCCGGGCTTTACACGCCCTTATCCGCCGTCCGGTTCAGCAACCGGGTTCGGCGTAATATACGATTTCGCCTTTTTTCTCTAACTTTTTGATGTACGCGTACAGCCCCAATTTATTGATCGTACGCAAAGCCGAGGTACTCACTTTCAGCGTAACCCACTCGCCCGTTTCCGGCATATAAAAACGCTTCGTTTGCAGGTTGGGATAAAACCAGCGTTTCGTTTTGCGGTTGGAGTGCGATACGTGATTGCCCGTAATTGGTTTTTTTCCCGTCAAATCACAAACTTTCGACATGACTCTTAATGCGTGTATGGTTTTGAAAAAACGCCCAAACAAAGCGGGCGCTATTTAGTGACTCCGAGAGGACTCGAACCTCTAACCTTCTGATCCGTAGTCAGATGCTCTATCCATTAAGCTACGGAGCCATTTCGCTTTTAATTTCGGGGTGCAAAGATAAGCGCCCCGAAAGCGAATTTCCAAACCTGATTTTATTTTTTCACAAATTTCTCTGAACGAACCACGTCGTTGCGGCCAAAAGACACGATATAAACGCCTTTGGGCAGTTGGCTGGCGTCGAATTCCCAGATATTTTGCGAGAAAGGATCGGGGGTAATGGTTTCCTCATACAGCTGCTGTCCCAGCATATTATATATCCGGAAACGGTAAGGATTGTAACCCGGTGTTTGATACCGCACCTGCAGGATGTTCTCCACGGGATTGGGCCGCACCCACTGAATGGACAGGGGTCCGGTAGGCGCGCCGCCACAAAGATCCTGGACGGACTTGGTAGCCGCGGCCACATCGAGCCGGCCACCGGTGGAGGTGATATGCTGAAGTGTCGTATTGGGAGATACATTTTGCAGGATCACGTCTCGCACGCGCCTGGCGCAGGTTGCCGGCTGGGTGCGCGCATCGGCAGTAAAACTGACGCAGTCGAGCGAGTAAAGCAATCCAACCGCGCCCGTCACATGGGGGGTTGCGGCCGAGGTGCCGTCGAAGGCGCCGTATTTGGGTTGGTTGCCGTCGCTGCGGGTGGTATAGGCGCCTTGACCCGGAGCGCCCAGATCGACATGGATTTTTCCATAGCCGGTAATGATCGCTTTTTTATCAAATTTATCCACGTTGTTGACGATGATGAGGTATTCGCTGGGGCAGGTACTGGGCATATCGCCTTGTGTGTCTACGTTTACGTCATTATTGGCCGTAGCGCCCACGCTCAGTACACCCACTTTTCCCAGGGAATCGTAAACGGCACACCACAGGGGATGGTCGGCAGCCCGTTCATTGTTGATCCCGAAGGAAGCATTGGTGGCCACGACAAAAGCGCCCCTGACGCCGTTGCTGTTATTGTACAGGCGGCGCATTTTGGCCACATAATTGTAGCCGGAAATGATCTCGTCTTCGTATTCCACGTTGGCCAGGTTCATCAGCTTGACCGTCCAGTTGACACCAGTGACCCCCATAAGATTGTTGCCGCGGGCGCCGATAATGCCATTTACCGAAGTGCCGTGGGAAGCAGGGGCGCCGGGCGAACCATCTTCCGTGCGCGGATTCCAGCCGCGGTAATCGTCGGTATACCCGTTGTTGTCGTCATCCAGGCCATTGCCGGGAATTTCACCGCGGTTGTACCAGACATTCGGCGCCAGCTCGGGATGGTCGAGCAACGCGCCCTTTTCGAGTACGGCTACCACTACCGTGTCACCGGAAGGCGTGAGCCCCCCGGTAGAAACATCCCAGGCGGCAGGCATACCGATGAGACTCATATCATCTTGCAAATTCCAGCTGGGATCATTTGGGATAGTATTGCGCTCATACACCCGCCGGTTCCATTGCGCCGCGCCTACGCCGGGCAAACGGCGGGCGTACGAAAGCAAAGCATCCGGTGCGACCGCGGCTTCATCGAATCCAAGCAGGTAGATCCGCCATTCCGGGGCGACTGTCTTTTTCAGCGTTATAGCAGCACCGGCCGAGCGGCTCAGTTGCGTCAGCGTGGTTTCAATCCCGGCATCGGCGGCAAGTTGGATCAGCAATTCGCCCGCACGGCGCTCAGCCTGCTGGCCGGACAGCCCGGCAAGGCTCGTTGCGCACAAAAGGAATGTAAGGAGATGTTTTAGCATGGTGCGTCGTTTATTGACAAGGTTTAGAGGGTTTAGAGGGTTTAGAGGGTTT
>JAKLJF010000786.1 GCA_023151335.1 Thermoanaerobaculia bacterium
CCTTCCGGTTGCAGAGGTAAAACCTGACATTAAGCCTCAACCTGCACCTAAAACGCCCGAGGCCGACGCCACTAAGCCTAAATGTACCGAAATTATTAAGCCCAAGTGTCTAAATTACAATGAATTAACTAAAATATGCTGTGAAGATTTTTTTAAACTTCATAAAGGCCACTATGTTCAAGTCATGTCGACGTATAATTCAATCGATGAATGTAGGTTAAAAGATCTTTTTCAAAGAGGCTTGAGCCCAAACGTTTTTAGTCACCTCATCGAGGTCCATTTTAGCCGTGTATTTAGGCCCTTTCACGAACAGAATTGATGCGGAAAATTGCTTGCGAAAAATTGCGCACAGATATCCGAATGAAAGACCTGTGATTCGGACGATGATAAATAATAGTTTATGTGATTAGGTTGGTCAAAACGATCAATAAACCCCCGTATTTCCCTACATTTGCCCCTAAATTCAAGCCATGAAAGCGTACCTACTCTTCCTGCTGTGCCACTTGCTTGCGCTGCCGGCTTTTTCCCAAATGAGCGTGGCGGCTTTTCCGGGCGAGGCCGCGGAAGCGCCCAAAGTGCCGGGCGCCGGCGGGGCAGCCCTCCACATCCGCAAAGCCGCGTCGGAGATGAAAACCGATGGCGTGCTCGACGAAGCGGCCTGGCGGCAGGCTCTGGTGGCCGTTGATTTCCTCAAACAATTTCCAGTCGATTCCGGCCTGGCCGACACCCGCACGGAAGTGCGCATGACCTTCGACGAACACAACCTGTACGTGGGGATGACCTGTTGGCAGGCCCGCGAAGATTACACCGTACAAAGCCTGAAACGCGATTTCCCCAACGGCGTGAGCGACGCGGTGAACATCCTGATCGACCCCACCAAAGACGGCCTGAACGGCTTTTTGTTCAGCGTAAGTCCGCTCAACGTACAACGCGAAGCCTGGATCGACAACGGCGTCACCCTGTCGTTCGAATGGGACAACCGCTGGATTTCGGCCGTACAGAATTACGACGACCGCTGGGTGGCCGAAATCGCCATCCCCTTCAAAACCCTGCGCTACACCGTGACGACGGGCGACAACAGCTGGCACGTCAATTTCGTGCGGACGCGCCTGAAAGACTGGGAGGTGAGCACCTGGCATCCCGTGCCGCGGCAATACGCCGCCAATAACCTGGCCTTTTGCCGCCCGCTGGTGTGGGAAACGCCGCCGCCCAAACCCGGCGCCAGTATTTCCCTGATCCCCTTTACCACGGCCAGCCGCGGCATCGATTACCGCCGCGACGGCGCCACCTACGAGCTGCTCGACAAATCGACCAGCTCCAAATTCGGCCTCGGCGGCGACGCCAAGATCGGCATCACCCCTTCGCTCAACCTCGACCTGACGATCAACCCCGATTTTTCGCAGGTGGAAGTCGACCGCCAGGTGGCCAACCTGAGCCGTTTCGAGTTGTTTTTTCCCGAAAGACGGCAATTTTTTCTCGAAAACCGCGACCTGTTCGCCATGTTCGGCTTCCCCAGCACCCGGCCCTTCTTTTCGCGCCGTATCGGTCTGGCCCGCAATCCCGTGAGCGGTTTTAACGAAACCGTGCCCATCCTGGCCGGCGCGCGCCTGAGCGGAAAACTGAACGACCAGTGGCGCATCGGCGTGCTCAACATGCAAACCGATCGCGTGAACTGGGATTCGGTAAGGGCCCTGCCTGCCGCCAATTTTACCGTGGCCACCCTGCAAAGAAAAGTGCTCAAACGCAGCGCCATCAGCGCCATATTCGTCGATAAGGAAAACCTCCTCGGCAAACTTTCCGAAAAACAAAAAACGGGCTACCAATCCTGGAACCGCGTGGCCGGGCTCGAATTCAACCTCTACAGCGAAGACAACCGCTGGGAAGGCGAATGGTACTACCACCGCTCCTTTTCGCCCGATCCCAAACAACGCGGGCAAACGCTGGCGCAGTTTCTCGGCTATTTCGACCGCCATTTCAACACCCGGCTGGGCTACATGCTCGTCGACTCCAACTACACCGCCGACGCCGGGTTCGTGCCGCGCAAAGGCTACCAGGATTTTTACCCGGGTGTCGGTTTTATTTTGTATCCCGACAGCAAGTACGTCAATACCGTGAGCGCCGGCGTGGAAGGAAATCTCAGCTTCGCGCTCGATTTTCAGGAAACCGACCGGGATGTGGCTCTGTACTGCACCGTCAACCTGAAAGACCAAACCTCCGTAAACCTGGCCCTGTGGAACGCCTACACCTATCTGTTCGAGCCCTTCGATCCCACGAACCTGTACCGCCCCGGCACCCAACCGCTGGAAGGTCAGAAAGGATACGCCTACTCCGGTGCGCGGCTGCGCTTTACCAGCAGCAGCAGCTACAACCTGCAAGGGAATTTCGACCTGAACGTCGGGCAGTTTTTCAACGGCACCCGCTTCGGTATCCAGGGAGAGATCGGCTATCGCTGGCAACCCGTCGGCACCTTTGCCCTGAGTTATATTTACAACAGCATCCGCTTGCCGGAACCTTACGCCTCGGCCAATTTCTGGATACTCGGCCCGCGGGCCGAGCTGTCTTTTTCGCGCAAGTTGTTTGCCAGCGCCTTTTTGCAATGGAACACCCAAAGCAACAACTTCAACGTCAATGCCCGCTTGCAATGGCGTTTTGCACCCGTGTCCGACGTGTTTCTGGTGTACACCGACAATTCCTTTGCGGAAGCCGTGGCCGATACCCGCGCGCGTTTTTTGCTGCCGAAAAACAAAACGCTGGTGCTGAAAGTGGTGTATTGGCTTAATCTTTGATTTTTAATCCGTTGCCTACGCGCGCTACGTTTACGAAACTTAAAAAGTTTCGTAAACGTAGCGCCGCCAACCATAACCGATTTAACGCACGCTTTATGAAAACTGCATTACCCCGTGTTTTAATCCCCTTGACACG
>JAKLJF010000787.1:0-1070 GCA_023151335.1 Thermoanaerobaculia bacterium
ACTCAATCACTCAATCACTCAATCACTCAATCGCTCAATCACTCAATCACTCAATCACTCAATCACTCAATGCACATGCTGGTAAAATTCATTCTTCCGGCGCTGACGGAGGCGAAGAGCCCGTTTTGGCGCCCGATCAAGTATTCCCTTTTCCCGCCGCTGGGTCTGGCCACGCTGGCCGCTTATCTGCGGGAAGATGACGTGGCGGTGCTGCAGGACGAACACGTGGAAGAGCTGACGCTGGACGACGCGCCCGATCTGGTGGTCATACAGGTGTACATCACCAATGCCTACCGCGCCTACCGCCTGGCCGATCACTACCGGGCCCGCGGCGCGTTCGTGGCGCTGGGCGGTTTGCACGTCACGTCGCTGCCGGAAGAAGCCGCGCCGCATGCCGATGCTATTTTCCTGGGGCCGGGCGAAGATACCTTTCCAACGTTTTTGGCGGATTTCCGCCAGGGGCAGGCACAAAAAGTATATAACTCTCCTGTTCGCAGCTTGGAAGGTATGCCGAAAATTCGCCGCGACCTCATCAAACGGCATTTGTACCTGGTGCCCAATTCCATAGTAGTCACCCGCGGTTGTCCGCACCACTGCGATTTTTGCTACAAGGACGCTTTTTTTACCGGCGGCAAATCTTTTTATACCCAACTGGTGGACGAAGCACTCGCGGAAATCGAACGGCTGCCGGGCCGGCACCTGTATTTCCTCGACGACCACCTGTTGGGCAACGTCAAATTCGCCTCGGCGCTTTTCGAGGGTATGCGCGGGATGAACCGCGTATTTCAGGGCGCCTCCACCGTGGATGCCATTTTACGGGGAAACCTGATCGAAAAAGCGGCGGAAGCCGGTCTGCGCAGTGTGTTCGTAGGCTTCGAAACGCTGAGCGAATCCAATTTGCGCAGCAGCAACAAAAAACAAAACCTCGGCAAAGATTACCGGGCAACCATCCGGCGCCTGCACGACCTGGGTATCATGATCAACGGCAGTTTCGTGTTCGGCCTCGACGACGACACACCCGATGTCTTTCAAACTACCGTGGACTGGGCCGTACAACAAGGTATTACCAC
>JAKLJF010000787.1:1080-2917 GCA_023151335.1 Thermoanaerobaculia bacterium
GTGTTCGGCCTCGACGACGACACACCCGATGTCTTTCAAACTACCGTGGACTGGGCCGTACAACAAGGTATTACCACTGCCACCTTTCACATCCTCACCCCCTACCCCGGCACCCAACTCTTCGCCGGTATGGAACGGCAGGGACGCATCCTCACCCGGAATTGGGACCTCTACGACACCCGGCATGTAGTGTATCAAACCCGCAACATCGGCGCCGCCGAACTCAAAGCCGGTTACGACCGCGCCTACCGGGATTTTTACAACTGGCCGAATATATTCAAAGCCGCGGCACAACATGATTCGTGGAAACACCGGCTGAAACACCTGGCCTATACGGCAGGCTGGAAAAAATTCGAACCGGTCTGGAATTTTATCATCAAGACCAAAGGACTGAACCATATACTGCCCGTGCTGGAAGCCGTTCTTTCAAAGGTCAGGCTGCCTGCCGGGACATCCATAGCGAAAGAGCAACCACAGGAAACGTTCAAACCATTACCGGTTTTAACCGCAAATCAATAATAAAATGGCCTTATTATCCCATCCTTTCCGCGACGAACGCCAGCGCCGCCTGCTCCTGCTGATCACCCTGGCCACTTGTTTCGACGTTTTTTTAGTACAGGCGCGTTTTGTACTGAAACAGGCCCGCGTTCATCCGTCGGGCGATTTCATCTGGCCGGAGGTTCAGGCATTCTTCGGACTTTCCTGGACCTTCCTCACCTGGAATCTCTTCCTTGCTTGGATACCCTACCTGGCGGCGCTGTTGTTCGAACGCCTCCAGGCTGCCGGCGCCGGCCGCTGGACCCTGCTGTTCTGTTTCGGTATCTGGCTGGCGTTTTTGCCCAACGCCCCCTATATCGTTACCGATTTCATCCACCTCGAGCCCCGGCCACCCATACCGGTCTGGTTCGACATGGTGCTGCTGTTTTCATACGCCTGCACCGGTATGGCCCTGGGAGCGTTCTCCCTGTACGAGGTGCACCAGGCACTTCGGCGGCAATTTTCCGGAAAAGCAGCCCATCTGATCATTATCGGAGCCGCTGTGCTGGCCGGTTTCGGCGTCTGGCTGGGCCGTTTCCTGCGCTGGAATTCCTGGGATATTCTGACTAACCCGACGGGACTGTTGCGGGATATACTGCAAACCCTGGCTAATCGCTACGAACTGATCAAGGCGTTCGGCATCAGCGGATTGATGGGGGCGGTTTTGCTGATGGGGTATCTGATGCTTTATGGCATGCTTGCAGCAGAGCGGCGAAACTAAGTTTTTTCACCACGGAGGAACGGAGTTTTTCCGTGCCTCCGTGCCTCCGTGGTGAAAAATTTACACCCTGCGGGCAATAAAATTTCCATCTCCCCCTTGCCCCATTCCACAAACCCGATTACCTTTGTAGCGAAAATTCGCTAAATTTTAAACTCGCTACAAGTTATGACAGATACATTGGTGCAAACGGACGTACTCAAAGGCGGTGAATTCCTGATCCGCGACGCGCAACCGGAGGATATTTTTATTCCGGAAGAACTGAATGAAGAACAGCGCATGATCGAGCAGACGGTAAAGGACTTCCTCGACCAGGACATTTACCCGAATGTGCAAAAGATTGAAAAACAGCAGGATGGCATTGTGCCCCGGCTGCTGAACAAAGCGGCCGACCTGGGTTTCCTCGGCGCGCACATGCCCCATGAATACGGCGGCCTCGAACTGGATACCAATACCAATACGGTCATTGCCGACGCCATGGGCCCCGCCGGCTCCTTCATCGTGGCCTTTGCCGCTCATACGGGCATCGGTATGTTGCCCATCCTGTATTTCGGCACGGAAGACCAAAAACGCAAATATCTG
>JAKLJF010000788.1 GCA_023151335.1 Thermoanaerobaculia bacterium
GCAAAGCGCCACCTCCAATGTCACCGCCCGCCCCTTCTATTTCAGTACCCTGGTCGTGGATCCCTTCGACGCCAAACGGGTGTACCGTCCGGCGTTTTCCCTCTCGATCAGCAACGACGGCGGCTATTCCTTTTCCGAAGCCAGCAATGCCGGCGGCTGGGTGCACTCCGACCACCACGCCCTGTGGATCAACCCCCAAAATACGCACCACATGTACCTCGGCACCGACGGCGGCGTTTATCAGAGCCTCGATCGCGGCGTCACCTGGTCGTTCCTGAATACCCTGCCGGTGTCGCAATATTACCACGTGCAGGTGGATGATCAGGTGCCGTACAATGTTTACGGCGGCCTGCAGGACAACGGTTCCTGGATGGGCCCCTCGGCCAGCCCCGGTGGCATTGAAAACCGCGACTGGGAAGTTTTGGGCGGTGGCGACGGCTTTTGGGTGCAACCCGACGGACAAGACCCCAACTTTGTGTACAGCGAAAGCCAGGGCGGCAATATCAGCGTGCTGAACCGCAAAACCAACCAGTCGCAACTCATTCAGCCCCAGGCCCTTCAGGGCGATCCCAAACTGCGCTGGAACTGGAATACGCCCATCGTGAAAAGTCCCGTGAACCCCAAAGTATTGTACATGGGCGCCCAATTCCTGTTCAAAACCGAAAACCGCGGGCATAGCTGGTCGCGCATCTCACCCGACCTGACCACCAACGACACGATCAAACAAAAACAATACGCCAGCGGCGGCCTCACCGTCGATAATACCTCGGCCGAAAACCACTGCACCATTTTTGCCATCGGGCCCTCCCCGCTCGACGAAAACCTGCTGTACGTGGGCACCGACGATGGCAATATCCAGCTTACCCGCGACGGCGGTAAAAACTGGGAACTGATCTCCCGGAATATCCCCGGTGTGCCCGCGGGCGCCTGGGTGAGCAGTGTGGAACCCGGCCGTTTCGACCGCAACGTTGTGTACGCCAGCTTCGACAATCACGCATACGGGGACCATAAACCCTATGTAGCCAGATCGACCGACCAGGGTAAAACCTGGGCTGCCCTGCCGACGGAAGGTGTGCAAGGCTATGCCCACATTATCCGGGAAGACCTGCAAAACGCCAACCTGCTGTTCCTGGGCACCGAATTCGGCCTGTATATTTCCAACGACGGCGGCGCCAGTTGGGTGCTCTTCAAAGCCGGCCTGCCCGAATACGTCGCTGTGCGCGACCTCGTTATTCATCCCCGTACCAACGATGTGGTGCTGGCCACCCACGGCCGCGGCGTGTATATCATCGACGATATTTCGCCCCTGCGCCGGCTTACACCCGAACTGCTGCAAAAAGACGCGGCCTTGCTGCCCACAAGGCCCGCGGCCGTTACGACCGGTCACTATGGCCAGTCGTTTCCCAACAATGGTTCATACGTCGGCCCGAACCCCCCGGAACAGGCACAAATCCTGTACTACCTCAAAGACCGTATCAATACCGGCGACGTCACCGTAGACATTCTCGACGAAAAAGGTCAGCTGCTGATAAGCATCCCCGGTACCAAACGAAAGGGCGTTAATATCGTGCAATGGGATATGCGGCTCAAGCCCCCCAAAGCGGCCAGGGGTGTGATGGTGATGGGCGAAGCCGGCGTTTTTGCCGGGGCCATCGGGCCTATGGCCTTGCCCGGCAATTACCGCGTGCGCCTCACCACGCCCACCCTTACATAGCCTTGCACACCTTCCGTCGGCAGGGCAGCCCAGGTTTTACCCTGGTACCCGACCCCCTCTCGCCGGGACTGGACTATGCCAAACGCCGGGAGCTATCGGGCGCCCTGTTCAATATGGTGGAAGACCTGGGTTTCCTCGAAGCCCGCGTAAAAACCCTTCGCGACAGTGCCGAACACCGCGCCGGGCTGGTGAAAAACAAGAGCCTGAAAACAAAACTCGGCCAATACGCCGGGAAACTGGATGCCCTGCGCAAAACCCTCACCGAAACGATCGAATCCAAGGGCATCACCGGCGAGGAAAAACTCCGGGCACAAATCGGCCGCCTGTACGTATTTACCGAAATATCCGACCTGCCGCCCACTGAATCAACCCTGCAACGCATGACTTTCCTGAAGGGAGAGCTGGCCAAAGCGCAGGCTCAGGCGGAAACGCTGTTCGGGGAATTGAATGCGTTGAACGCGGGATTGAAAAAAGAGAAAATGGCAGAATTGAGTATATTGGACAAGGAGACGTTTGTAAAAAACTATAATGCGCCGGCTGCTACCGGGAAATCAGGCCTGGAAAATCTGAGGAAGCTGAATTTCAGACTGAATTAACACAGCCAGAGCGTTACCAAACACGTTTTAGCGTGAATCTAAACCATGAAAGCAATCATCTGCACCCAATATGGCCCACCCGAAGTTGCCCGGCTCGCCGAGGTGGAAAAACCCGTCCCCAAAGACAACGAAGTGCTCATTAAAATCCACGCGACTACCGTGAACCGCACCGACTGCGGGTTCCGGAGCGCCGAGTATTTTATCGTGCGGTTTTTCAGCGGTTTGTTCAAGCCGAACAACCCAATCCTCGGCTGCGAATTTGCAGGGGAAATTGAAACCGTCGGCAAAGACGTCAGCGCTTTTAAGACAGGGGACAAGGTATTCGGCTTCAACGACACGAAGTTTGGCGGACACGCCGAATACCTGACCCTCCCGGCGGACAGCGCGATAGCCACTATACCGGAAAAAATATCCTATACAGAGGCGGCCCCCATTACCGAAGGCGCCCACTACGCCCTGTGCAACCTCCGGGCGGCCGGGCTGGAATCCGGCCAACGGATTCTGATCAATGGCGCTACCGGCGCTATCGGCTCGGCGGCGGTACAACTGTCCAAATACTTCGGCGCCACGGTCACCGCCGTTTGTAATACCCCAAACATGGAC
>JAKLJF010000789.1:0-2574 GCA_023151335.1 Thermoanaerobaculia bacterium
CCTTTACCGAGAAAAATCCCCTGCTCATCTACAGCGACCATGCCGGGTTCCAGCAAACCAACGCCATCATGGGCGACATCAGCGTGGGTACCGGCGGCGTCACTGAAGGCCTGCGCAACCGCGTGATCTTTCCCGTGGCCATGACCAACCAGCAAACCGATCACGTGCTGGGCCACGAACTGGTGCACGCATTCCAGTACCACATGGTCATCAGCGGCGATTCCACCCGCCTGCAAAATATCGCCAATCTGCCGCTCTGGATGGTGGAAGGCCTGGCCGAATACCTCTCCATAGGCAGGGTTGACGCCCATACCGCACTCTGGATGCGCGACGCGGTGAAAAACGACGAGCTACCCAAAAAGCTGCGCGACCTGGACAGCGGAAGATACTTCCCCTATCGCTGGGGACAGGCGTTCTGGGCCTTTGTGACCGGTGTATATGGCGACGAAGTCATTCGTCCGTTGTTTATGAACACCGCCAAATTCGGCCTCGATCCGGCTATCCGCATGACCCTCGGCACCACCCCCGATTCGCTGGCAAACGCCTGGACCGGCGCGCTGAAAAACCACTACGGGCGCTGGGTTACCAAAGGCAAAAAAGAAGATCCCCCGGGCAAACGATTGTTGTCCGAAGAGAATTTTGGTTCGATGAACATCAGCCCCTCCATCAGCCAAAACGGCCAATACCTCATCTTCCTGTCCGAAAAAAATCTGTTCACACTCGATCTGTACCTCGCCGACGCCCGTACCGGTAAGATCATCAAAAAGGTGGCGAGTTCGGCCCAGGATGGCCATATCGACCAGTTCGATTTCATTGAAAGCGCCGGCACCTGGGCGCCCGATGAAAAACGGTTTGCGTTCGATGTGTACGAACAGGGACGCAGCACCCTGATTATCAAGGATGTATTTAAGGGAAAAACGCTGGAGCGCATCCGGATGAAAGAAGTGCCGGAGTTCAACAACCCCACCTGGAGCCCCGACGGCAAAACCATCGTGGTCAGCGGTTTGGTCAATGGCCAGACAGACTTGTATTCCTATAACCTGAAAACCAAAAAAGTAACCCGGCTCACCAACAGCAAAGCCGCCGAAATCCTGCCGGCATGGAGCGCCGACGGGCGTTACCTGGCCTTCGCCACCGACGAGATCAGCCTTCAGCGCGGCCGCAGCAACGGCGCCTGGACCATGAATATCGCCATCATGGACGTGGCAAGCGGCGAAGTGGAACAACTCGACCTGTTCCCCGGCGCCGATAATATGAATCCGCAATTCGACGCGAACGGCAACCTGTATTTCCTGAGCAACCGCGACGGCTTCCGCAACCTGTATTACTACGACCTGACTGCCAAAAAAGTATTCCAGGCGACTACCCTGCAAACCGGCATCACCGGTATCACACCCTACGCGCCGGCCATCGCTGTATCGGGCGACCGCGACCGCATACTGTACACCTATTATTCAAAGGGCAGTTATGAAATTCACCAGGCCAAGGCCGCCGATTTTTCGCTGAAAGAAGTAGATCCTTACCAGGTGGATAAATTGCCGGCTACGCTGCCGCCTTTCGATCCGCGCCAGCGCGATGTGGTGAACACCAACCTGCGCCTGATGGACAACAACATCCGGGGGGTGGCAGACAGCACCATCCTGAGGCCCACGAAATACAAACCCCAATTTTCCCTGTCGTATGTTGGCGGTGGCGGCGGCATTGGTGTCTCCACCGGAAACAGCAGCTTTGGCGCCGCTACCGGCCTGGCCGGCGGCGTGGATATGCTTTTCGATGATATTCTGGGCAACAACCAGCTGTACGCCGGCCTGGCGCTCAACGGTGAAATCGCAGATGCCGCGGGTCAGTTTTCCTTTATCAACAATAAAAAAAGAATCGGGTGGGGATTGTCGTTGTCTCATATTCCCTACCGGTCGCTGGGGTATTACGATCTCCGGCTGACGCCCCTGGAGATAGCGCCGGGCGTCGTCGATACTTTTCTGGAAGAGGTGCTCGGCGTCGAACGTTTGTTCCAGGAGCGGGTCAGCGCATTTGCGTTTTATCCGTTTTCCGTCACGCGGCGGGTTGAAATCGGAGCCGCTTTTGAATATTACAGTACCCGCATCACCGAATATTCCACCTACTACGACGATTTCGGCTTCCCCTTTGCCACCGACCGGCGGCGCGTACCGGGGGGCCAAAGCCTCAGCCTGAGCAATATCAACGCGGCTTACGTCGGCGACAACTCCTATTTCGGTTTTACCGCGCCCTTGCAGGGCTGGCGTTATCGCATAGGGGTGGAGCAGTATTTCGGCGATTTCAATTTTACCACCCTGCTGCTCGACGGCAGACGTTATTTCCGCTTGCGGCCCGTTACGTTTGCTTTCCGGGCGCTTGGATATGGCCGCCTGGGCGGCAACTCGGACCAGGTGTATCCGTTATTCCTGAGCAACTCCTGGTTTATCCGCGGCTACGCATCCAATGATTTGTACAACAACGATCCGGAATTATTCCAGCGAATGGCCGGCAGTAAAATCGGCGTTTTTAACGCCGAAATACGCCTGCCCCTGTTCGGCCCTAAACCTTTGGGGCTGC
>JAKLJF010000789.1:2584-2910 GCA_023151335.1 Thermoanaerobaculia bacterium
ACCTGAACCTGTTTGCCGACGGCGGCGTGGCCTTTTACAAGACGGATGACTTTGACCGCGAATCCCCTTACACCGGCGTTATTCACAAACCGGTGTTCAGTGTCGGCGCCTCGGTGCGGTTCAACCTGTTCGGCGCACTGATCCTCGAACCGTTTTACGCCTATCCCATCTCCGCCGAAAAAGATGCCCGGCGCTGGTACTGGGGTCTGAATATCGTGCCGGGATGGTAATACGGGAGAAGAAGGATCAGGTCAGCCGCTTATCGATGCCGTATTCGCTGATAATTGGGCTCAACTAAGTTTTCTGATGCTTCTTCCGCGCCGCCG
>JAKLJF010000078.1 GCA_023151335.1 Thermoanaerobaculia bacterium
GGTAAAGAAGCTGCCGCCAAGGCTATCAACGACGCCCGCGTATCGGTTGCCCAGAAACAGCGCGACGGTTCCATCGGTGAGGCAGAAGCCCAACGCGAAATGCGCATCAAGGTGTCAGAAACGCAGGCCTTGTCTAATATCGGCGAAGCGGAGGCTGCTCAAATGCAGCGATCTAAGGTGGCTAATGCCGAGGCCATCGCGGCATCCGGCGAGGCCGAGGCCCAGCAGTTGCAACGGATCAGGACGGCCGAAGCCAATGCCCGCGCCGTCGAAGGGGAAAACCTGTCCAAAATCCAGGTGGCCAAATCTGAAGCGGAACGCCGGCAGGCCGAAGCGGAGTCCTTGCGTCTGGCTATGACCGCCGAAAAAGTACAGTCGGCTAAAGCCCTCGAAGACGCTTATAAAGCCGAGGAAGCCGCCGAAAAAGCCCGCGCCGCGCGTGAAAAAGCCAGTCGCGAAGCCGACGAGGTGATCCGCGCCGAGATCGACAAACGCAAGGCCGAAATCGCGGCAGAAGCCCAGGCAGAACAAATCCGCCGGGTGGCTAAGGGCGAAGCCGACGCTATCTTTTTGAAACAGGAAGCCGAGGCCCGAGGTTTATTCGAGGTGCTGAGCAAGCAGGCCGAAGGTTTCCAGAAAGTGGTGGATTCCGCCGGCGGCAACACCCGCGACGCCGTACTTCTCCTTATTGCCGACAAACTGCCCGAACTGGTAAAAACCCAGGTGGAAGCCATCAAAGGCATCAAGATCGACAAGGTCACGGTGTGGGAAGGCGGAAACAGCAGCGGGAATGGCGAAGGCAACTCCACATCCAATTTTATCTCCGGTATGTACCGGGCCGTGCCGCCGCTCAGCGATCTGCTGAATATGGCCGGTATGGAATTGCCCGAATATCTGGGGAAAAAGCAGGACAACGATGGGAAAGTGGAAAAAGAGGAAAAGAAGAAATAATTGACCGAGCCTCACTGACAGCCCGGGCGCAGTTGTGTCAAACAATGTCGCGCCCGGGCTTTGGCCTGAAAACGCCCCCCCATAGACCAACTAAACCATCGCACGCACCCTGTTTTCATTTTTAGAAAAATCGAACTCAATTGCCCCGCCGGGCTTTAACCGCTGGCAGGTGCCGCCAGCGGCCCTCGCTATTCATCTGTGCATCGGGCAGATTTACGCGTATAGCGTATTCAACAAACCGCTGACACAACTGCTCGGCGTCACGCAGGCTGCGCCCGGCGACTGGTCACTGGTGCAGGTGGGGCATATTTTTTCCATTGCCTTGTTTTGCCTGGGCGCCGCCGCGGCGGTATTCGGTAAATGGCTCGAAAGGGCCGGGCCGCGCAAGGCCATGTTTGTATCGGCCCTGTGTTTTTCCGGTGGGTTTTTTGTTTCGGCATTCGGCGTATGGCAGCATGAGATTTGGCTGCTTTACCTCGGTCACGGCGTCCTGGGCGGCATTGGGCTGGGGTTAGGCTATATTTCACCGGTATCCACGCTCATCCGCTGGTTTCCCGACCGGCCCGGCATGGCCACAGGTATGGCGATCATGGGTTTTGGTGGCGGCGCCATGGTGGCCGCACCCTTATCCATTTGGCTGATGGGACTGTTCCGGTCGCCGGTGTCGACCGGTGTGGCTGAAACGTTTTTGGTAATGGGTGGGCTGTATTTTGCTTATATGCTGTTTGGGGTGCTGACGGTTCGTATACCCCCACCCGGCTGGCGGCCTGAGGGCTGGCCCAGGTCGCGGAGCGGCGCCAAAACAGTACGGTCTGCCGGCGCCGATGTGGATGCCGCCCGGGCGATTCGTACGCCACAGTTCTACCTGCTGTTTGCCGTGCTGATGCTCAACGTTACGGCCGGCATCGGCGTATTGGGTCAGGCTTCGGTGATGATCCAGGAAATGTTTTCTGAGAAAGTGGTGGGCACTGCCCGTGCCGTCACGACGGCCGCGGCAGGCGGTTTTGTGGGTTTGCTCAGCCTGTTCAATATGGCCGGCCGGTTTTTCTGGTCGTCTCTGTCCGACAGGATCGGGCGCAAAAGTACATACACGGTCTTTTTCCTGTTTGGCGCCGTGTTGTATTTTCTGATACCGCTTACCGGGCAGATGGGTAACGTGGTGTTGTTCGTAGCAGCATTCTGTGTGATCATGAGTATGTACGGCGGCGGTTTTGCCACTATCCCGGCTTATTTACGCGATATGTTTGGCACCATGGAAGTAGGCGCCATCCACGGACGCCTCTTACTGGCCTGGAGCGCGGCTGCCATACTCGGCCCACAACTGGTGAACAACCTGCGCGCCTACCAGATGGAAACCCTGCAGGTGCCGGCTGCGCAGGCCTATTCCACCACCATGTATATCATGGCCGGCTTGCTGGTAGTGGGCTTTGTGTGTAATATCTGCATCCGGCCCGTACATGAAAAATATCATTATCCACAACTATGAGGAAAAAAGATACTCATTCCAGTCTCCGCCTCTGGTTGTCGTGGGCGTTTGTGGGTATTCCCGCGTTGTGGGGGGTGTTGCAGACGCTGTTGAAGGCACTGGTGCTGTTTTTTTAAAAACATGTGGCTTTACGCATCAATCCGCGCGTACTTCGCATTCGCTTCGATAAAGGCCCGGCGAGGCGGCACCTCGTCGCCCATGAGCATGGCGAACATGCGGTCGGCTTCGGCGGCGTCGTCGAGGGTGACGCGTTTGAGGATACGGGTAGCCGGATCCATGGTAGTCTCCCACAATTGTTCGGCGTTCATTTCGCCCAGACCCTTATAGCGCTGCACTTTCACGGAGTCGTCGTCTTCGCGGCCGCCGGAGAATTCGAGTTGGGCAGCTTTGCGTTCCTTGTCGTTCCAGCAGTAGCGCTGGTTTTTGCCTTTTCTCACCAGGTACAACGGCGGCTGGGCGATGTACACGTGTCCTTTTTCGATCAGTTCACGCATGTAACGGAAGAAAAAGGTGAGTATCAGCGTGGTAATGTGGCTGCCATCGACGTCGGCGTCGCACATGATCACGATCTTGTGGTAGCGCAGTTTATCGGTTACCAGTACGCGGTGGCCTTCGTCGTTTTCGCCGACGGACACGCCGAGGGCGGTGAACATGTTTTTGATCTCCTCGTTTTCGTAAATCTTGTGTTCGAGGGCTTTTTCCACGTTCAGTATCTTTCCGCGCAGGGGCAGAATGGCCTGGATATGGCGGTCGCGGCCCTGTTTGGCGGTACCGCCGGCGGAGTCGCCCTCCACGAGGAAAATTTCGCTTTCATCGGGGTTTCGGCTGGCGCAGTCGGCCAGTTTGCCGGGCAGGCCGCCTCCGGTGAGGGCGCCTTTGCGTTGCACCATTTCCCTGGCTTTGCGGGCGGCATTGCGCGCCGTGGCGGCCAGCACCACTTTTTCAATGATGCGCCGGGAGTGATTGGGGTTTTCTTCCAGAAATACTTTTAGCGCATCGCCCACACAGCGGCTCACGATACCGAGCACTTCGGAGTTGCCCAGTTCGCCTTTCGTCTGGCCTTTGAATTGGGGTTCCGGCACTTTTACCGAGACGATAGCCGTCAGACCTTCCATAAAGTCTTCGCCGCTGATGGAGAAGTTGAGTTTTTTGAAAAAGCCGTTGTCGTCGCCGTATTTTTTGAATTCGCGGGTGAGTGCCCGCCGGAAGCCGCTGACGTGGGTGCCGCCGTCGCGGGTGCTGATGTTGTTGACAAAGGAAATGACGTTTTCGGAGTAGGATGTGTTGTACATCATGGCCACTTCCACGTCCACGCCTTCTTCCCGGGCCGTGATGTAGATGGGCTTCTCGATCAGTTTGGTTTTGGCTTCGTCGAGCCAGAGCACGAACTCCTGCAGGCCGCCTTCCGAGTAAAAATGTTCGTTTTTGAAGCCGCCGTTGTCTTTTTCGCGTTCGTCCACCAGGTCGAGGTGCAGGCCCTTGTTCAGGAACGACAGCTCGCGCAGGCGATGGGCCAGGATATCAAATTTGTATTCGTCGGTTTCAAAAATTTCCGGATCGGGCAGGAAGGTGACGATGGTGCCGCGGTCGTCGGTGGCCCCGATTTCGCGTACCTCGTATTGCGGTTTGCCCTGTTTGTATTCCTGTTCAAATTTTTTGCCCTCCCGGTGCACTTCGGCGCGCAGGTGAATGGACAGGGCGTTCACGCAGGATACGCCCACGCCGTGCAAACCGCCGGAGACCTTGTAAGAGTCTTTATCGAATTTACCACCCGCGTGCAGCACCGTCATAACCACTTCAAGCGCCGACTTTTTCAGTTTCGGGTGCATGCCCGTGGGAATACCGCGGCCGTTGTCCCGAACGGTGATGCTGTTGTTGGCGTGGATGGTTACCCATACGTGGGTGCAATGGCCGGCCAGGTGTTCGTCGATGGCATTGTCCACTACTTCCCACACCAAATGGTGCAGGCCTTTGATATCGGTACTGCCGATATACATGCCGGGGCGTTTGCGCACGGCTTCAAGGCCTTCGAGGGCGGTAATGCTACTGGCGCCGTAATCGCCGGCATTTTCGGCGGCTTTTTTCTGCTGATCTGCTGCTGAATCAAATTCTTCTTTCATAGGGGCGCAAAATTACGAAGAATTGCCCGGTTTTGGAAGAAAAATCAAGAGTTTTTCCGCACAAAATGCTTAAAATAAAAGTTTGATTATCAAACTTTTAGGCTTATTGTTTAAACAGCAATTCCTGCAGGAGCAAACGTTGGTCGCTATCACGGTATATCCGGAGCAGGCAAGCCCCATTCGGCATATCCCGGAGGGCGATGGTTTGCGGTTCTCCCGGTTTGGCAACTTCCTGTTTTCCCCGTGCGATTAGCCGTCCGCTCCAGTCGGTGAGCATCCATTCCACCCTGTCCCCGGCATCGAGTTGTTCAAAAACAGTAAAGACCTGGTCATGCTTTACCGGATTGGGATAAACTTGCACGGATGTTTCCGTTTTTCCAAAACGTACGGCGATGATGCCGAGTACGGTTTCGCTGCCATCGTTGTCCGTTTGACGGAGGCGGTAGTAATTCCATCCTGGCAGCGGCTGCGGGTCAAGGTGGCGGTAAGCCTTCACGGTGGTGGAAAACGCCGCGCCCGGAATTTCTACCAGCGGCGCAAAGGCAATAGCGTCTGCCGAGCGTTCCAGGGTAAAATGATCGTTATTTATTTCCGTGGCGGTACTCCATTCGAGGCGGACGCCGGCGCCGTCAACGACGCCATAAAACGCGATCAGCTCTACCGGCAGGGCGGCTGTACAGGGGCCGGGATCGTCGCAGCTCGTGGGTGCCGTGAGGCTCTGGCATCCCGGCGCGTTCAGCAGCGTCATCGGTCCGGGGCCGCAGGGGTTGGCACTTTGGTTGATAATGAATTCGGCGCCGGTCTGTTCGCTTGTAAGGAGCGTACGTTTGATTTGGCCGTTTGAAATAGAACGGTGCATGACGGCGGGGTCGTTATTTACATGACCCAACTGATGTCCGTGTCCCATTTCGTGAAACACAACCGATTGAAAATCAATGCTGGAGCCGGGGATGCCTCCCGCATTATCGCAATAATACCAGTTGGCGCCTTCATCCAGATTGATGTCTACCTCATCCAGGTACCAGTAATAGTCAGACCCAATCTGACAACCCCAAAATCGGCTGGTCGTCCTTCCCAAAACGCCGACGGGAAGGCCGGTACTCACATCCCAGGTAATAATATTAACCCCATCGTCGGAAATGGACGTACTGGAAGTGGTGGAAGTGGAAAGTTCCCAATTGACACCGGTCACGCAGCGCCATTCGCGCAGGGCGCGGCCAAGGGCATTGATCGCATCCTGATCGCCGCTGTTGCACAGGGAGGTGCTCAGCGTGAAGGTCATGCCGCCATCGCCGTTATCTTCCACGAGTTTAGCGCCGTATTTTTCACCAAGATACTCGAAATTGGTATAGGCATAATCAATGGTCAGCGTACCGCTGCTGATCCCGGTTTCGTTACTGTTGTTGCGTACCTCTATCTTGCCAGTGGCGGCGGTACCGCCGACGCCGGCAGAGGTGGAGGGCACCCTGATCGTGATTTCCGTATCGCTCCAGGAAATGACATCGCTCGCGTCGGCATCAAAGTAGCTGCTGGAAGAATTGGCATTTCGGAATCGCACGGCGCCGGAGCCTTGGGTGGCGCCGAAATTGCTCCCGCTGATCGTCAGGATACTGCCCGTTCCGGCTGTGGTGACCGTTGGGGAAAACGAACTGATCACGGGCGTGGCGCGGTCGGTCGGAACGGGATTCCAATCGTGCCCGCTTATCATAACGGCGGGTTCGCGGGTCATGGCCATGATCTGCTCGCGCAAGGCTTTTATCCCGGCAAAGCCCAGGAACGGGTGTTCGATGCGGCTGCCCGGTAAATCATACCGGAAAAACCCCTGCGCAGCGCCGAAGTTTTCCCATGCCGGCGCTACAGGAAGGTCTGCGGTGGAAGGAATTAAGCAAAACAGCCCGGCATCGCCCACCCGGTATTGCACTGATTCTGAAACGAGGTGCATCCGGTCGCCGACGATACCGCCGGGCGTGATGACCTGAACCGTATGCGGCGCCAGGGCTGCGCCCTTGTAAATCCGGAATATCTCCACCGTGTTGGCAGTGCAGATATTCCGGCGCGGATGATCCCAGAAACTGAATTGTCCGGTAACCCGGCCTTCCACGATCACGGTGGAACGACCGGTAATTTCGGCAAATGGAAGTTCGTACAATTGTGCCCGCAATGGCAGTGCAAAGCCGGGCAGCAATAACAGGATAAGGGCCCTTAATTGAATCCGAAGCATGGGGGAAGGATTTAAAATCAGGCCGTAAAGATATTCTCCCTTATTGTTCCTTCGGCATAGCGGGTTCTACAAAGTAAATGATTTTGGTGAGCCATTTGGCCGTATCGGGCTCCTGGCCGGGGTCGGTTATGTATTCTTCGATCACCGGGGGGATGTTTTGCAGGCCCTTTTCCTTCATGTAGTCGTCAATGGCATAATGGGCTTCGCCGGATTTTTCATAGGCGCCAAAGTATTCGATTACCAGCGCGCGTTTTCCGCCGACCGGAAAAATGCCGAGGCCGGCAGCCGGTTTTTGATCCGCTGCCAGGGGAACGGCGGCTGCCATATCGGTTTTACCACCTTGTTCATCGTAACTCCAGAAAAGGCCCGATGGAGAGCCCGCCATTGCGGCGCCGCCTTTTTGGGCTTGTTCAAATGCTTTGGTCAAATTGACGCCAAAGAAAGCCGGGATGTCGGCGAAAGCAACCGTTTTCCGAACGCCGAGAAAATACCGTACCGGCATGGAGTCGAGATCGGCCACTTCGTAGCCGCGGTATTTTTTATGCGCGATCTCTTCGCAATTTTTTTTCAGGTTTTTTAGCCCGCGTTCGTAGTCGGCTCCTACGCCGGCATCCATGTCGGTAAACATGGCCAGGCCGTTCCAGGGAAAAACCACGTGCATGTCGAAGGCCCAGGTGACCGTCGTTTTTTTGCCGTCTTCCTTAAAGGTCATATAAGTGGGCGAGGTGCTCTCGAAAGGCTGCTTAAAATTCACCTCGATGTCGATCCGTTCGGGCGTCATGGCGGTGATGGTTTGCCGGCCTTCGCCCACGTCGTCGTTACCCGACCAGCTGTGCGTGGCGCCCACCTCGCCATCGGTGCCGGTAATACTGGTTTTCATGTTGGGATCCAGTGCCGCCCAGGGCGACCAGGACCCGAAATTTTTAAAATAACGGGCGTATTCATACACGACGTTTTTAGGAGCGTCTATTTCGATACTGCGTTCGATGTGATAGTCTTTCCGGGCAAAAAGGCCGAGCGTAACCACCAGAAGCGCCAGTGCCAGCACGACGTAGGCAACTATTTTTAAAATTTTCATGGCTTAAAATTTTTAAAGTTAGTTTTGAATCAGGAAAAAGGCAATTTAAAATGGCAGGGCAAATTTAAATAATAAGTTTTAAATTAATAACATTTTGTTTAAAAATATTTAGCTATGTGGCACGAAGAAAAAAACCGGCTTCAGGCGACTTTTAAATTCAGGGATTTTGCCGAGGCTTTCGCTTTTATGACGGAAGTAGCCTTTCAGGCAGAAAAACAAAATCACCATCCCAACTGGAGCAATGTCTGGAATGTCGTGGAAATACATCTGACCACGCACGATGCGGGCAACATAGTGACGGGGAAAGACCACAAACTGGCGGAGGCTATCGACCGGATTTACCGGAAATATTCAGCACCATGAGGGTGCTGCGTATTTTTCTTTGTCACAGCCCCCTGCGCCTGAGTTCCTTCTGTATCAATGCCAGTTCGCGTCCCGCGTCGCCGGTAACGGAGGTGTTTTCCTGGGCGCGGCGGATAAGGTAGGGAATGACTTCGCGCACCTGGGCATAGGGTACGTATTTGCTCACCCGGAAGCCTGCCTTGGCCAGGTTGAACGTTACGATATCGCTCATGCCGAACAACTGGCTGAACATGGTATGCGGATGGTTGCGCGGTATTCCTTTTTTCTCCATCAGTTCGGCTTGTAACAGGGCGCTTTCCGCGTTGTGGCTGGCATTGCACAGCGCTACGTGCTGAATGTGGTCCAGACAAAAACGCACGCCGGTATTGTAGTGATCGTCGGTGGTGTTTTTGTCCGGATTGATCGGGTCCTTGTAGCCGTATTCCTGCGCGCGCTGGCGTTCTTTGTCCATGTAGGCGCCGCGTACCAGTTTGGCGCCGAACAGGAAGCCGGCCTGCCGGGAACGGTCGTAACTTTCAATGAGAAATTGCAGGCGGTCGTTCCGATACATCTGAAAGGTATTGTACACAACTACCCGTTCGCGGTTATAACGTTTCATCATCAGCCATACCAGGTGGTCGATACTGTCCTGTATCCAGCTTTCTTCGGCGTCGATAAAAACAGACACGCCTTTCTGGGCGGCATGGTAGCAGATTGCGTCGATGCGTTTGAGTACATTGCGGTATTCGTTCAGTTCCTCGCGGGTCAGTGTGGTCGCGCTTTGTATCCGTTCCAGCAATCCGAACCGCGCCAGACCGGTGACTTTGGTGCTGATCAGCGGAATATGTTTGGAACGGGAGGCAAAATCAATAGCCCGGAGGTTTTCATTCATGGTGTAGTTGAAATCCAGCTCCGTCTCTTTGCCTTCGACGCCGTAGTCGAGCACGGTGAGCACATTGTAGGCCGCCAGGTGATCGATATTGCGCTGGCAGTCGAGCAGGGTGGTGCCGCCCACGAATTGCCGGAACACGGTGTTTTTGACAATTCGTTCGGCAAACGGAAGATTGTTCTCAATGGCCCATAGCGCCAGTTTGGTGCCGTAACGCACCATCCAGGGCTTGTTCATCATACCGAACAGCCAGGCTGTTCTTTTCAGCTCGCGATCGGATAAATGGGAAAAAGCGATTTCGGTGTTGGAAAAATCAACCAGTGGCTGGCGATTTTCAGGTACTTGGTTCGGTGCTGCGCTCATCAGGTCCGGCTTGTTTTGGTCAGTGGTTAGGATAGCAGGTGCAAAAGGCAAAGTACGTTTACTAAACTTTAAAAGTTTGGTAAACGTTGGTAAAAATATTCAGGAAAAATCCTGCCAAATTTCCCAGGCGGCTTCGGCTTGTAACTGCAACATTTCCAGTCCGTTTTTTATGGCGCAACCGCGGGTTTTGGCCCGCTGCAAAAGTAAGGTTTCGGCAGGATTGTACACCAGATCGTACACCAAATGTTGCGGCCCCAATTTTTCGAAGGGCAAATCGGGGCAGGCGCCGGTATCGGGATAAGTGCCGAGCGGCGTGGTGTTAAAAATCCATTGAATTTGAGCAAAATCGACCCTGTTCAAATCCGGCCAGGCCATTTGATCCGGGGCCCGCGGACGCCGGGAAACGAATTGAACAGGCACGCCCCATTTTTTCAGCACATACGCCACGGCCCTGGATGCGCCGCCGGCGCCCAGGATCAGGGCGCGGGTGGAGTGTTTCCGTTGATCCAGCCAGGGCCGCAGCGAACGTTCGAATCCGATAGCGTCGCTGTTAAAACCTGCCGCTCCGCTCGCCTCAAAGCGGATGACATTTACCGCGCCGATAGCGGCGGCGGTTTCGTCGAAGCGCTGCAGATAGGGCATTACGGCCACTTTGTGCGGTATGGTGACGTTCAGCCCGCGCAGGTCGGGATGTCCGGCAACGAGTGCCGGGAAACCGGCAATATCGGGCAGGGGGAACAATTCGTAACGGGCGTCGGTTATTCCTTCCCGTTGAAATTTTTCCGTGAAATACCGCTGCGAAAAAGAATGTCCGAGCGGATAGCCGATCAGTCCGTATAATTTCAATGGAATATGGTGTAAACTGTCAATTCGGCGCAAAAATAAAAGATCATGCGCCAAATTGACGGCTTTTTCCGGCTGGCACAATTGTCGCTCCGCTTGGGCGCTGAAAATGTCCTGAATACCCGGAATTTGTTCATTTTAATTCTACGCTGTTATGTTTCAACACCTTTCTGCCGAGGGCGAATCCGCCAGCGGCGAACCGATACGCCGCAAGGCACTGAACGAAGACTTTGAACTGCTCGACGCATATTCCCGTACGGTGGTCCATGTGGCCAACCGGGTCAGTAACGCCGTGGTGCACCTGAAAGTGCAGAAACCGCGGGCTTCCCGCCGGCAAACGCCTCAGCCCGGGGGTGGCACCGGCAGCGGTTTTATTATCAGCAGCGATGGATTTGTCGTTACCAACAGCCACGTGGTCAGCGGCGCCGAACGCATCGAGGGTATGCTACAGGACGGCCGCACTTTTTCGGCCCGTGTGGTGGGCGACGACTCGGCGACGGATATAGCCGTGGTCAAAATCGACGGCGACAACCTGGCCACCGTTGCCTTCGGCGCCAGCGACCGCCTGCAGGTGGGTCAGGTGGCACCCTCCGCAGCCAGAATGGCCGGCTGATCGACGACGTCATTCAAACCGATGCTGCCCTCAACCCCGGCAACAGCGGCGGCCCGCTGGTCGATTCTCACGGCAACGTGATCGGCGTCAATACGGCGGTTATTTTGCCGGCACAGGGGCTGTGCTTCGCCGTAGCCTCCAACCTGGCCAAATTTGTCGTAGGAAAACTGATCCTGGAAGGCCGCGTCCGGCGCGGATTCATCGGCATTAGCGCCCAGGCTGTACCGCTGCCACCCAAATGGCTGAACACCCTGCAACTCGAAACAAAAGGCGGTATTTTGATCCAGGGTGTCGAACAGGATGGCCCCGCGGCCAGCGCCGGCTTGCGCGCCGGCGACGTGATCGTCCAGTTCGAGGGTAAACCGCTCGATTCGATCGATGCTCTCCACAAAGCCCTCGACGAGCATACCATCGGACGTTCCCTTAACCTCTGGGTGCTGCGCGACGGCGGACTGAAAAGTGTAGCGGTGAGGCCGGGGGAGTTGAGGTAAATGCTTTTTTTTAAGCCCTTTTCCACTACCTTTGCGCGCTTTTTAAAGTATGATGCCGCCGCATCCGGCATAACTCATCACTCATAACTCATAACTCGCCATGTATCGCACCCACACCTGCAACGAACTCCGCCTTTCCGACGCCGGCAAAACCGTCAGCCTTGCCGGCTGGGTAGCCATAAGCCGCGACCTGGGCGGCCTCACTTTTGTCGACTTGCGCGACCGCTACGGCATTACCCAACTGGTGTTCGACATGGACGATAACGCCGAACTCTGCGAGCGTGCCCGCCGGATGGGCCGCGAGTTTGTGATACAGGCCACGGGTAAGGTGCGCGAGCGCGCCAGCAAAAACCCCAACCGCGCCACGGGCGATATCGAAATCCAGGTGACGGAATTTACGGTACTCAATGCCGCTAAAACCCCGCCTTTTACCATTCAGGACGACACCGACGGCGGCGACGACCTGCGCATGAAATACCGCTACCTCGACCTGCGCCGCAACGCCGTGCAGCAGAATATCATTTTCCGCTCCAACCTGGCCCTCGAAACGCGCAAATACCTCGCCGGACAAGGCTTTATCGAAGTGGAAACACCTTTTCTGATCAAATCGACGCCCGAAGGCGCCCGCGACTTCGTGGTGCCTTCGCGCATGAACAAAGGCCAGTTCTACGCACTGCCGCAGTCGCCCCAAACCTTCAAACAGATCCTCATGGTGGCCGGCTTCGACAAGTATTTCCAAATCGTTAAATGTTTCCGCGATGAAGACCTGCGCGCCGACCGCCAGCCGGAGTTTACCCAGATCGACTGCGAAATGTCGTTCATCCACCAGGAAGACATTCTGAATACGTTTGAAGGCCTGACCAAACACCTGTTTCGCACGACGCTCGGTCTGGAACTGTCCGAATTCCCGCGCATGACCTACGACGAGGCTATGCGCCGTTACGGTTCCGACAAACCCGACCTGCGCTTCGGCATGGAATTCACCGACCTGACGGGCAGCGCCAAAGGCAAGGGCTTCCAGGTGTTCGACAATGCCGACGTAGTGCTGGCCATTTGCGCCCCCGGCTGCGCCGAATACAGCCGCAAGCAGATCGACGAACTGACCGAATGGGTGAAACGCCCGCAAATCGGCGCCAAAGGCCTGGTGTACGTAAAGTATGAAGCCGATGGCAGCGTCAAATCGTCGGTGGATAAATTTTACAGCGCCGATGACCTGAAAGGCTGGCTCACGCAATGCGGCGCCAACCCGGGCGACATGCTGTTGCTGCTCTGCGGCGAAGACGAAAAAACCCGCAAACAACTCTCCGAACTGCG
>JAKLJF010000790.1:0-1001 GCA_023151335.1 Thermoanaerobaculia bacterium
AGGTTTTGACGCGCACGGATTGGATGTCGACGTTCACCTGTTGGAAATCGCCGGGACCGTCGGTGAGGTAGACATGAAATTGGGTGGATTTGGAGGATGAGTCCTCGTCTTTTTTGCAGGCAAAAATCAGGATGAACAGGGAGAGGACGGTCAGAAAAAGCGGGTGCAGTTTCATAATAAAAAATCGGATTTTGATAAGAAATAGTGTTTGTAATAATGTTGGTGCTGGCGCAAATTTCCCTCCAAAAACGACGAACAGCCGGGCTCATTGCCCGGTTTTTGATAATTACCCCTACTCCGGTAAGGGTAATTCCCGGCCCGGGTAGGCAAAAACCCTTATGTTTGGGTGGGTCACAAATAAAAAAGTCCGTGTAAACCCGTTGTATTTCCGGCCGCGGGGCAGCCATAAAATTCAACCGGTTTGCACGGACTTTCAAAAATGGAGGGACTACTGATCAGGGGTTCAGTAACTGATCCTGTTGCATCGACGCATTGTGCCGGAATATTTCCTCCCGGGTGCGATAAGGTACGGCATCCAGCATGCGGATCATGCTGTCGCGCATCACTTTGAACTGCTCGAAAACGGCGCCGGTGATGGGTTTGGGTTGCGGCAGGTTTTGGCGCAGGAAATCCACCTGACGGCCATTTTTCCAGAAGCGGAAACAAACATGCGGGCCGGTAGCCAGTCCGGTTGAACCCACGTAGCCGATGGTTTGGCCCTGTACGACACGGACGCCCGGACGCACGCCGCGGGCGAAGCCGCTCATGTGCAGGTACTGTGTTTCGATGGAGCCGTCGTGCCGGATGCGCACGAAATTACCGTTTCCGCCGCGGCGCGTGGCTTCCAGCACGGTGCCGTCGGCTACTGCCAGGATGGGCGTGCCGTGCGGCGCAGCGTAGTCGGTGCCGAAATGCGGCCGCCGGTAACCGAGCACCGGGTGCAGGCGGTTGAGGCTGTAGCGGCTGGAAATGCGGCTGAATTTCACCGGGGCCTTCAGGAA
>JAKLJF010000790.1:1011-2906 GCA_023151335.1 Thermoanaerobaculia bacterium
TAACCGAGCACCGGGTGCAGGCGGTTGAGGCTGTAGCGGCTGGAAATGCGGCTGAATTTCACCGGGGCCTTCAGGAACGCCTTGCGCGCGGGGTGGCCTTCGTAATCGAAGTAATCTGCTTTTTCGCCTTCGGCCTGGAAGTTGACGGCGTAAAAATGTTTGCCTTCGCGTTCGTATTCTGCGGCCAGGATTTTGCCGGTGCCCACCGGCTGGCCTTCCACGTAATGTTGTTCGTACACCACCTTGAAGCGGTCGCCCACTTTCTGGTGGTAAAAATCCACGGAAGCGGCCAGTACGTCGATCATGCCGTCGGCCAGTTCGTCGCTCAGGCCGTTGTCGGTGAGGGCTTGCCAGAAATTGGTTTCCAGCACACCGGAAGAAGCAATCACTTTGGTGACCACATCGCGTTTTACAACCTCCACTTTATAAGGCTCTTGCAGTTGGAAAACGGCATACTCATAAGGAGAAGGCTCATAAATCATATAAGCCGGCGTTTCCCCCTGTTTTTTGGAAAGGAAGTACAGGGTTTTACCCATCCGCATGGATGTAATGTCGAATACGCCTTTGCTGTTTTCCACCAGTTTGGCCACAACCGGATAAGCGATGCCTTGTTTCATCAGCATTTCGCCCAAAATGTCGCCCCGTTTCAGGGCGTCTTCGAACAGGTGGAATTCGTCGATGGCAAAACCCCAGCGCATGTTGGCCGGTACAACAGGCAGGGCGTCCAGCTCGGGTTGAGCGAACAAAAGGGCGGCGGCCTGGCGGGTTTTGGCGTCTTGAAGGGAGGTACTCAGTAAAGCAGCGCCGGTGGCAGCGATTCCGGCAAAAACCCAGTTGCGATATTGGGAATGCCAGAAGCGTCGCAGCAGGCGCCGCGGCTTAGTGTCGTCGGTGTTCACGATTAGAAAGACGGTTTAGCATTGATGTCTGTGGCCGGGGCGTAGGGGCAAAAATAGAATTGACTTTTGATTTTGCGCAATGCCGGACAAGAAATTAACTAAAATCGTAATTATTCCGCCGTTTGCTCAATATTGCGACCGGAAACAGGAAAATCAGATATCATGACGACCAAAATACTGTTGTTACTTTTTCTCCCCATTATTTCCGCCGCCCAAACCAGCACTTTCGACAGCTCCAACGAAAACTGGCGGGCCTCCGGCGATCCCACCAACACCAACGCCTTTTGGGAACCCGCCGGCGGCAATCCCGGCGGCTACATCCGCGTGGTGGACGACGCAATCGGCGGTCTGTGGTATTTTGATGCACCGACCCGGTATACCGGCAATAAATGCGACGCCTATGGCAAATACCTGCGCTGGGACCAGTTTACCAGCGATACCACGAACCAGTTCAACCCTGTCGGCACCCGCGACCTGGTCCTGGAGTCGAATACCATGACGCTCGTGTTTGATAATCTGCAAAACCCCGGCCTTGCCTGGACACACTTTGACGTCCTTTTGCGCGAGGATGCCGGCTGGCGCATCGGCAATGTCAACGGCCTTGTGCCCACGCAGGCGCAGTTTCAGGCCGTGCTGGCCAACCTGAGCGGCTTGCGTATTCAGGGCGAATACCGCTCCCAGGCCGATTTCGGGGGACTGGACAATGTGATCCTGGAAAGCGTTTTCCACTTCGACCTCGACGGCGACGACAGCTCCGGCGCTCTGAACGGCGATTTCCGGGTGGATACCAGTTGCGCTCCGTCGGGGCCTGTAGCCGATTTCGATGCCGTGTTGGTTTCAGAAAAAAGGGTAGATTCTATTGTGCTACGCCTGCCTTTCGCCCAAAACCCGGTCTTTGAAACCTTTATCGCGGGCGTTCTGCCTCCCGGTATTATTGCACAAAACAATGCGCCCGGTTCGCTCACCCTGCTCAACACCGGAACCGCCACCGCTGCC
>JAKLJF010000791.1 GCA_023151335.1 Thermoanaerobaculia bacterium
ATTTCGGGAAAGGCGACGTCGAACATGGCCGTATAACCCAACGAATCGGTGACCGCTTTGTTCACTACCTGGCGGTGCACGATCAGGGCTCTTTGATTATTGGCTTCCAGGCCTTTCAGGCCTTTGAAGTTGATTTCCACCAAAGTATCCTGATGCCAGGCCGACTCGGTGCCGACATTGGCGTCGAAGGAGCCGAAATTTCCGGTCCACAGGGCATTGGTCACAAAAGTAGTATTGATAACCGGTAAAGGACGGGCGCCTTGGGCATCCACATCATCGCCAGTGTATAGCGGGTTTTTGGATCGGCCCTCCCCGCTGTCGCCGAATCCTATGGCGCCGTCGGCAATGCCCTGAAAACGTCCGGCGGTAAAACCCCGCTCCGGAATGTGGCAACTGCTGCATGAATAGGCCACTTTCGAAACAGCATATTTCGGCTCCAGACCGAGTCCGGTCTCAAAAAACAACATCCTTCCCAGTTCCACTTTGGCGGCGGTGACGGGATTTTTGGTATCCTGATTCGGCAGGGAAGCATAATCGCCGCTTTCCGGCAAGATGAAGTCGGCAAGGGTGCCGGATTGCGACCGGTTGGAGATCACTTGCGTCAGTTCGACATCAAGGGGATTCCACAGGGGGTCGCTTTTACAGGCAAAAAAGACAACCGCGACAATGGCGGAGAAAACGTAAAATGAACGCATAGGTAGTAGGTGCAGTTACTTTGTTAGCAAAGAAGGTTCCGGTAAGCCAACGCCTGGTTCAGCGCTGCATGCTGATTTTATTGCGAACAAACTTTGCGCCATTGGAGGCATTCAAACCGTAAATTTCATGTTGGAAACTTCTTTACAGGCAAAATTTAAGCGCCCTTTAAGTTTTTCGTACCCCTTGTCAGGTAAATGTTCCCTCTGAATGTCGCTCAACCCATGAAAAATGAACAAACCATGATCAAACGAGATGACACCTCCTCCTGCGCCGGAGACGTCATTTCTTAAACCAACCCTTCCCGCACCAGATCGTGCAAATGCACGATACCGAGATACTGCCCGTTTTCGATCACCAGTAACTGGGTGATGGAATATTGGCGCATGAGCGTCAGCGCATCGATGGCCAGGGCATCCGGGCCGATCGTTTTGGGGGAGGGGGTGATAATTTGCCGGGCAGTGATGCCGGAAAAATCGGTGGATCGTTGTAGCATACGGCGCAAGTCACCATCGGTTACGACGCCAAGCAAGGCCCCGGTATCGTCGAGCACCGCGGTGGCGCCCAGCCGTTTGGACGATATTTCGAGAATGACTTCCTGCAGCGTAGCATCCGGGCCAACGACGGGCCGTTCGTGCAGTGGGTAGAGTTCCCGCACCCGCAGATACAATTGTTTGCCGAGCGCTCCGCCGGGGTGGAATTTGGCGAAATCGTCGGGCGAAAAACCGCGCAGGGCCAGCAGGGCAATGGCAATGGCATCGCCGAGGGCCATTTGGGCGGTGGTACTGGCAGTGGGCGCCAGGTTGTTGGGATCGGCCTCGTGGTCGACGGGCGTCCAGAGCACGTAATCGGCCTGACGGGCCAGGGTGCTTTGCCGGTTGGCTGTCATGGCGATCAGGCAGTTGCCGAAGTTTTTGACCAGCGGTACCAGCACTTTTATTTCGGCCGATTCGCCGCTTTTCGACAGGCATAACACTACATCTCCCGGTTGTATCATACCCAGGTCGCCGTGTATGGCGTCGGCAGCGTGCAGGAACAGGGCCGGTTGGCCCGTGGAATTGAGGGTGGCCACGATCTTCTGGGCCACGATGGCGCTCTTGCCGATACCAGTGATTACTACACGACCCTTGCACCGGTGGATGGTTTCCACACAGGCCCGGAAATCGGTCGTGTCGTCGAGGCTGTCGGCCAGGGCGTGCAGGGCCTCCGCTTCGATGCGGATGGTGCGTTGGGCAGCGGCGAGAATGTCGGGTTGGGTGTTGTTCACGTGAAAATGAAATTGTGCGCAAAAGTATGCCGCCTGCCAGGAGGCGCCGTAAATAATTGGCGGAAAAGGAATAACTTTGTAAAAAAATGGTCCATGATGATTGACGAACCGGTTTCAACGAAAAGAAAAAAGGCCGCCGCCGTACCGGACTACCTCATCTACGAGATAGATGAAGGAAAAGCCGATCTATTACCGCGGCTATAAAGAGGTGATCAAAAAAACAAAAACCCTTGAGGACATTAAGGGATGCAGTATTCTTCAATCGCTGTTGGCCACGTTGATCTCTTACTTTGTAAAGAAAAAATTCCCTTCCAACTATGTGTGCCTGGGCAACGAACTCGGCCTGAAACTCGCCTTCAAATCGCGCCGCAACCTCGATCTGGCCGTGTATGACAAGAACAAACTGGCCAACCGTTCTGTACTCTTCTCCAACCAATACGCGCAAACGCCGCCGCAAATCATATTTGAGATCGATACCAAAGCCGATCTGAGCGCCTTCGATCTGCCGGCTGATTACTACCATCGAAAAACGCAGCAATTACTTGATTTTGGCGTGGAAAAAGTCGTCTGGATCTTCACCGGCTCGCGCAAATACCTCTTTGCCGAACCCGGTAAAAAATGGACGATCGGCAACTGGTCGGATGATATGGAACTGCTGCCCGGTGTAACGCTGAACCTGGAACAGTTGCTGGAGACGGTTTAATGCATCCGGCCTTCAAGATCGCCGGGGCGAAGTACCTCATCATGTCGCTGTGGCAGATGCCCGATAAGCAGACCTCGCTGCTGATGACCACTTTTTACAAGAAGTGGCTGGGGGAGAAGATGACGATTCCCGAGGCGTTCCGGGCGGCGCAAAAAGAATTGCGGGAGGCGGGTTGTATCCGTACCAGTGGGCAGGATTTGTGCTGGTGGAGTAAAGAACAATCCGTACCTTTG
>JAKLJF010000792.1 GCA_023151335.1 Thermoanaerobaculia bacterium
TGGTGCTTGCCCTGTTTTTCGACAGCCAGATCACCCGCCGCGTACTGGCCGAACTGGGTAAAAACCTCAAAACGGAACTGCAAGTTGGCGACGCCAGCCTGTCGTTGTTCAGCGGTTTCCCCAACGCCTCGGTCGACCTGACCAACGTGCAGATCAAAGACGCCTTCGGCGGCAACCTGCTGCTCGCGCGCGAGGTGTCATTCCGCTTCGACCTGGCCAGCCTGTTCGGCGACCGTATAGAGATCAAAACCGTGCGCATCAGCGGAGGCGGCATCCGGGTGCGTATCAACGAACGCGGACAGGCCAATTACGATATTTTTAAACCGCCGGGTAAAAAACAACCCGAACCGGATACGGGCAGCGACCTGCGCCTCGCACTCGACAACGCCGAACTGCAAAATTTGCTCGTCTCCTTTCAAAACCTCAAAACCCGTCAAACCGCCGAGATCAATCTGCGCAACGCGGGCTTCGGCGGCAACTTTTCCGCCAAACGGTTCAACCTGTCCAGTCAGGCCGATTTCAGCGTGGCCCGCCTGCAAATGGGCGACAGCCGCTACCTGCTCGGCGAAACCGTACACTACGACGCCGTCGTGGCCGTGGATATGGACAAAAACCTGTACGATTTTCAGCGTGTGGAACTCAATGTCGGCGGCAACACCTTTACCGTGGAAGGCATTGCCGTCGGCAAACCAGATTACACCGACCTGAACCTCAAACTCCTGAGCCGCGAAGGCGATATTTCCGTGCTGTTCGACCTGCTGCCCGAACCCTATCACAGCTATTTCAATGACTTTCAAAGCAGCGGCTCCTACACCTGCACCGGCTTTGTCAAAGGCCGGGCCGGCAAAACCCATACGCCCACCATGGGCATGGAAGTAACCTTGCGCGACGGCAGGGTCAGCTCGGAAAAACTGCAAAGCCCCCTGCGCAACGTATCGTTCAAAGCGGTGTACAGCGCTGCGCCGGGCGGCAGGGGGGCTCTTGAAATCGCGGATTTTCAAAGCGATTTTGGCGGACAGCCGCTGAATTTAAACCTCAACATCAGCAACCTCGACGACCCGGAAGTCGATTTTCACTGCCACGGCGCCCTACCCCTGGCCGCCGCCTACGGACTGTTCGGCGATCCGGCCATTTCCGACGGCGACGGGCTTATTCGCCTCAACAACCTCTCGGTACAGGGCAAATACGCCGACATTACCAGCATGAGCCGCATCGCCAACGTGCGCGCCGGCGGCGAACTCCGGTTCGAAGCGGCTCAAATTACCTACAATAAAATCCCCCTGAACGTCCAGTCGGGGCGCTTGCGGCTGGAAGACAACCTGCTCACCCTCGACAGTTTATACCTCCTGGCCGGCCGCAGCGATATCGCCCTGCAGGGCAACGCGCGCAACCTTTTGCCCGTATTGTTTGCTGATTCCCTGAATACGAACAACGCCCTGCTGGAATTTTCAACCACCCTGAACGCCCAAAACCTCGACGTCAGCCAGCTGATCGATATGTTTTCCGTGCCGGAAACGGGCGACCAGCCCACGCTGGATTCCCTGCGCGCCGCCGGCAACGCCGAACGGCAGCGCCTGACCGAGCGCCTGAAAGGCACTTTCGAAGCCTCCATCGCCCGTTTTCAATACGGAAAAATGGAAGGCAGCAACTTCTCCGGCCGCCTTGAATTCGACCACAACCAACTCCTGATCCGCGGCGCCACCAACGCTATGCAGGGCGCCATCGAGCTCGACGGCGCCGCCCATTTCGCCATCAGCCCCACCCTGAAAATGCGGATCACTGCCCGCGACATCGACCTGCACACCTGCATGGAACAATGCGAAAACTTCGACCAGGACGTGGTCACCGCCGATAACCTGCGCGGGCGGCTGTCGGGCCGGATTGTGTTGTTCGCCTTTTGGGATGAACGCAACGAATTCCTGATGGACAAACTCAAAGCGTACGCCGACATCACCGCCACCGACGGCGAACTGGTCGGCCTGAAAATGCTGGAGGATTTTTCCACTTTCGTCCACATCGAAGACCTGCGCCGGGTAAAATTCACCCGAATGCAGAACTACCTGGAGATCAGTGATGAACGCCTGTATTTGCCCGCCATGCTCATTCAAAGCAACGCCCTCAACCTGACCCTCTCTGGCGCCCATACTTTCGACAACGATATCGACTATAAAATCAAAATCAACGCCGGCCAGGTGTTGCTTAACCGCATCAAACGCCACGACCCCGACCTCGATCCCCTGCCCGCCGAGAAAGGCTGGTTCAACGTGTTCTACACCATCATAGGCAATGTGGACAAATACGATATGAAACGCGGGAAAAAAGCGGTGAAAGCCGAATTCGAGCGCAGCGAGGCGCGCAAAAAAAGGATCGCCAATTTTATAGAGCAGGAATTTCGCGGCGTTGGAACTTCTTCACCGCCGAAAGAAGAGGACGATACGGAATATCTGGATCCGATCAGGGGAGGCGAAGGAGGTTAGAGGGTTAGCAGGTTAGAGGGCTAACGATTACCCACAAAACCGCGCCTTCTAATCAAGATGTCTCTCCCGAAGTCTCGGGATCGACATGACAAGTTATTGATATTCAAAATATTACCCAGATTTCTCGCTGCGCTCAAATTTTCTCAAACACTCTTGGTCCTTGTATTAGATGTGCCAAGCGTATCCCGGTAAATTTCGAGCGCAGCGAGAAATCTGTATAAACAATTCATATTCAGGTATTTGTCATGTCGATCCCGAGACTTCGGGAGAGACATCTGAATTAAAACGTGCGGTTTTGTGGGTAATCGATAGGTTTAGAGGGTTTAGAGACTTCGTGTATCTAAACCCTCTAAACCCTCTAAACCCTCTAAACCTTCTAAACCCTCTAAACCTTTGCGGTGCGACATAAAGGTTTA
>JAKLJF010000793.1 GCA_023151335.1 Thermoanaerobaculia bacterium
ACAACGCGGCCGGCAGCATGATTTTAGTTATATTTTTCCAAAACATAATTGTTCAATTTTGTTGGTAAATGATTGATTTTCTTCACGTTTACGAAACTTTTTTTTTACGTTTACGAAACTTAAAAAGTTTCGTAAACGTGGCACAGTAAACGTATCGCGGTTCAGAAACTGGCGTTCAGTGTAAAGAAGAAACTTTTTGCCGAAGGGAACGGCGTTACTTCCACGTTGGAAGAAATGGCGTTATTACCGAAGTTGGACACTTCCGGATCGTAACTGTTATAGCTGAACACATTGATCAGATTCCGGGCGGAAACGCCGAGGCGGATACGCGCTTTGTCTTTAAACCAGGACGCGGGCAGGTGGTAGTTCAACCCCACTTCACGCAGGCGCAGATACGAGGCGTCTTCGATCCAGGCGCCGGCCGAGGAGCCGAGCTGGCCCAGGCGGTAAGCGCCGTTGCTCAATTTGCCTTCCGGGTCCAGATTCGTCTTGTCATAGTCGGGGCTGGTGCCGAATATGTCGGACAAGAGCGTGCTCAGGTTGATGTTTTCGCCGCCGGCTTTCCAGTGCAGCAGGAAATTGAGTTCCCAGTTGTTGTATTTGAGCGCGTTGTTGAAGGCAAGTTGGAAATCAGGCTCGGCGTTGCCGAATACCCGCAGGCCGTTGGCATCGGCGTCGGGGTCGACGCCCACGAGTTGTGTCGGCGATTTGCCTTCTTCGATGCGGTAGGTGCCCAGGGTGGCGCCGAATGCGCCATCGTTGTAGGCCGGTACGGCCAGGCGGGTAACTTCGGCGCGGTTGAGCCAGAAGGAAAGCCGGCTGTTCCAGTTGAATGTGCGGCCGCGTACGGGCGAAGCATCCAGTGCGATCTCGACGCCCTTGTTGCTCAGGTCGGCTGCATTGCGCCAGGCATCGGAAAAGCCCGAAGAACCGGGCACATCGATCAGGAGGATCAGGTCTTTGATGTTTTTGATATAGTAGGTGAATTCCAGCCCGATTTTGTTTTCAAACAAGCCAAGATCGAATCCCGCTTCTATCTCGGTTTGTTTTTCAGGACCAATGGAGGTATTACCGGATATGAGGCCGACAGCCGAGCCGGTACCACCGTCGATAATGAGCGGGTTCAGGGCGGTGTAGGTAGCGCCGAAAACGCCGAAGTTGCCGGACTGGCCAAAAGCGCCGCGGAGTTTCAACTGGTTGATATCGCTGCCCAATGAAGTCATTTCGTGGATGTTCAACGCCAGCGAAGCTTTCGGATAGTAGTACAATTTAGGAAATTAAATTCCTCCTGGGCAAAGAAGCCTTTATCCACCTGTTTGAGGCGTTCCTGTATTACCTGGATGGCGCCGGCCTGGTTGATGTTGGTTTGCGAGCCGATCAGCTGTGTGGCCACGGCGTTAGTCCAGTTTTGCTCCAGATTTTCCTGCGTAATGCCTGCCTGGGTACGGAACGACAGGTTGTTGCCGGTATTCAGAGTATGGATCAGGAAGGAAGCGATGTTGGAGCCCCTCGTGACGGCCGTACCGAGAATCGAAACGCCGTTGGTGCCGTTTCCGTCTTTCTGAAACTGGAGATCGCGCGGGAAAATGGAGTTGGTTTCCAGCGTGTATTGGTCGACGCCGCCGCGTATGTACAGGTTCAGGGAGTTTTTATCGTTCGACCACAGACGGAAGGTGCCGATACCGCCGCCGAGAATACGGTTCACTTTTTCTTTATTCGTCACCCGGTCGCGCGTTTGCAGGAAGTTGGACGGCGCATAGGGATTGTTCGGGTAGTTGCCCTGCTCATCGGGGAACAGGTTCGCCCAGGAGGGGGTAGATACGAAGGAAACACCCATCGTGGTGGAAGTATTGTCATTGTTGAAGTACCCGCGGTCGGCCTCCGAGGTTACATAGTTGAGGCTCAGTTGCAGGTCGGCCCAGCTGAACACTTTCGGGTCGAGGTTCAGACGTACGGAGGTGCGGTCGTACCCGGTGTTTTTGATGATCCCTTCTTCCGATTTTTTGGTGACGCCTGCGAAATAACCCAATTTTTCGGTGCCACCGCTCACCGAGAGGCGTGTAGTGCTGAGTATGCCGTTGTTGCCGTAGAGTTCATCTTCGTAGTTGTAAATTTTCCCGGCCGATTGGGCTGCCTGAAACACCGGCACTTCATCGGCGCCGAAAGCGGCTTCCACTTTGGCGGCATCCCACTGGCGTACGCCGAGTTTGCGCAGCTGCTGCTGCATACCGATAGACTGCGAAAAGTTCACTTGTGTGCTGCCGTCGCGTTTGCCGCGTTTGGTGGTGATCAGCACCACGCCGGCGGCGGCGCGGGAGCCGTAGATCGCCGCTGCCGAAGCGCCTTTCAGCACTTCAATCCGTTCGATGTCTTCCGGATCCAGGTCGGCAATCCGGTTGGAGGGGTTGTCCTGGAAACGGGTGCTGCCCTGCCCGGCAGCCTGCGATACGAAATTCGTATTGGAGCGAAACGCCGAGTTGTCGTAGTACACGCCGTCTACAATGTACAGGGGTTGCGAGTTTCCGTTCAGGGTGGTGATACCGCGGAATTTGACCACGCCGCCGCCGCCCGGGGCGCCGGAGTTGGCGATGATGTTGACGCCGGTCAGTTTGCCGTACAAAGCGCCGTCCATGGTGGATTGCACGGTGGTGCCCACCAGTTCGGTGCTGGTGATGGAAGATACGGCGTTGGCCAGGTTGGCCCGTTTGACCGTGGTGGCCAAACCGGACACCACCACTTCTTCCAGACTGGAGAAGTCCTCTTCCAGCGTAATATTTACGCTTGGGCTGGAGGAGCTGACCTCTACGACAACGGTTTTAAACCCCGTATAGGCCACCCTGAGCTGGGCGGAATTGCCGGGTACCTGCAGCCGGAAATTCCCGTCGACATCGG
>JAKLJF010000794.1 GCA_023151335.1 Thermoanaerobaculia bacterium
TAAAATGGTTTTGCCGGCATAAAACACCAAAATGGCGGTTAGGTTGCACACCTGCCGTTCAGGATACTATCCCGGACTCCAACGCGCACCGAACTACCGACCCAACAATTATACCGCCAAGCCTGCGCAAATCGCTAAAGATTTTAATAAATATGTTAGAGTTTTACTCAGATAAAAAATTCTCACAAAAATTTATTCAACAAAAAAACACACATACCCTAACAAACCAACAAACCTGTCTATTTTTGACCACAAAACTAGATCATGGCGGAGTATACGCATTTCGACGCCTCAGGCAACCCAACCATGGTAGACGTGGGGAATAAACCCGTTACACGCCGGTTGGCCAAAGCAAGGGCAATAGTGGAATTGCCCGCGGAAGTATTGTCATCTTTTGACAGGGGAGACATAATGACGGTAAAAGGCTCGGTTTTTCAAACCGCCATTTTGGCCGGGATTATGGGCGCCAAAAAAACAGGTGAACTGATACCACTATGCCATCCGCTTGGCCTGGATAATTGCCAGGTTCAAATCCAACTGAACGACAATCAAGAAGTAGTGGTGGAATGCACGGCGGCAAATACCGGCAAAACCGGCGTTGAAATGGAAGCATTGACCGGCGCATCAATCGCAGCGTTAACCATTTATGACATGTGCAAGGCTTTATCCCATCTTATTGTGATCAAAGACGTACGTTTGCTGGAAAAATCCGGCGGCAAAAATGATTTTAAATATTCCGCCGAAGCGACATAATACCCTTTGTCTGCCGACGTTTTCGGGGGCATAACAAATCGATTATCCTGCTTTACTTTAAAAACAACCACTATGAGTGAAAATCAAAACTCCCGCGTTTACAGTATCGTTGTTACCGCATTGCTGATCATTTCGGCCATTTTGGGTTATTTTTTCTGGCAAAAATCGCGTAATATGATTTCCGAAAGCCAGGAACGCCAGGCCACTCTTGACTCGCTGACCCAGGTTAAAACGACCATTGAGAGCGAGCTCGATAGTTTATCTATGGCTTATTCCAACCTGCGTACGGAAAATGAAAGCCTGCAAGGAAAAGTAACCAATACGGCTGCGATAATCGAGCAAAAAGAAATTACGATAAAACAGATCAAAGCATCCTCGGCCAAAAACCTGGAAGAACTGCGCAAACAAGTTGCCGACCTCCAGGCGGCTAAGCGGGAGTACGAAACGATCGTGACCGTACTGAAACAAGAGAACGAGCAGTTAAAAGCAGAAAATGCGCGCTTGACCGGCGAAAACGAACAGCTAAAAGGAGAGAAACAGCAGCTCAGCGGCCAAGTAACCGACCTGGCCAAACAATTGGAAGAACAAATTCGCAAAACACAATCGGCTACTTTTAAGGCGTCATCTTTCCGGGTCGAAGTGGAACGCCGCAATGATAAACTGACGACGAAAGCCCGCCGGGCGCGGGAACTGCTGGTGAGTTTCGATTTGGCCGATGTACCGCAACCTTACCAGGGCCCGCAAAAATTATACCTGGTGATCACCGACGACAAGGGGGTTCCGATCGCGGCTAAAAATCCGACTAAAACTACGGTGTATGCGCCTACCGGCCCCGTAGAAATTATGGCCCAGCAGGTGAAACAAGTAGTATTGGAATCTACCCAACGCATGTCGTTTGCGCATCAGCTGGAGGATAAACTCAAGGCAGGTAATTATGTCGTAGCGATTTATTGCGACAAAGGTCTGCTGGGCGCTTCCAGTTTCCGGGTGTCCTGATTAATTTTGCACCCTTTTTTTACCTTCAAAAAAGTGTGGAAGCGAACGTATCCCACACTTTTTTGTTTTTAAAACGATCATGACCAAAGTGCCTTCTCCGCAAAATCATCCGTCGGCGCCCGATCCGTTGCTCGCCCGGATGTGGACGGTTTTGCGCCGTATCTGGCGCCGGATCGAGAATGTGGTTTTTGGTGTGGTACTTTCCCTGATCGTTTTGTATTTCATCCTGCAATCTTCCGTGGTTCAAAATTGGCTGATCGGCAAAGTAAGCGCCTATCTGTCCGAAGAATTAAATACCACCGTTACGGTCGGGCATGTTGATATTTCTTTTTTCGACAATTTGGTATTGGAAAGGTTTTACGTGGCCGATCTGAAAGGCGATACCTTGTTGTTTGCGCGCAGCCTGAAAGCCGGCCTGAATTCCAATATTTTCACCCTACTTCGCAACAGGCTGGAATTCAATGAGATCAGCCTGGATGATGCCCGGTTTAATATCCGCCGTGCCGAAGGCGAGTATGATAATAACCTGCAGTTCATACTGGACTATTTTACCAGTACCGACAAAGCGAAGAAAGAGCCCGCTCCGTTCCATATCCGGATACAAAACCTTCGACTTTCGGATGTACAGTTTGTCCTGGACGACCGCGTCAGGGGCCAACGTATGCGGGCGGGCATCAGATCGGGGCATATACGGGTAAATGATCTTGACCTTGGCGAACAGGTATTTGATATTCAGTCGGTAAAATTGGAAGGGCCCTCTTTTTCCATTGCCGAATATCCGGCAAAACCCCTGAGCGGCAGGGTAGGGGAGCGCCCGGTCGCGCGAACCGTGTCCACCCAGATCGATACGTCAAAAAATAAAAAACCGGCCAAATCTTTACAGATAAAAATTGGTACCCTTTCGCTTCTCGACGGCCAGTTCTCTCTTGACCGGTTCGATATTTCACCGGCCAGAACGACAGTGCCGGACGTAATGGACTACACCCACCTGGCCGTGCGGCAAATCAATCTGGAAGCCGATAGCCTGACGGCCAATGACGATCTTGCTTTCGGAGGGGTACTCCGCAATTTGTCGGCACAGGAACAGTGCGGATTAATACTTGAAAGCCTGCAAGCCGGAAAAGTAATCGTGAAT
>JAKLJF010000795.1 GCA_023151335.1 Thermoanaerobaculia bacterium
GGCCTTTTACGTGCGAGGATCAGTTCTTCCTGACCCTGAGCACCACGCCGCCCGCGCTCAATGAAGTAGTGATCGATCCCCTGACCAACGCCGTCGTATTCAAAACCATTAATGCCAACCTGGCTATCGACGTCAACGCGGCAGGGTTTCGCACCACCGATAATATGATCTATTGCGTCAACCCAAACGACGGTACCCTGGTGCGGCTGGATGCCGATGGTCAGGCCACGGCATTGGCAAAGTTGCCACTCAATCTCAATAATTCTTATTTTGCCGGCGACGTGACGCCAGACGGGCGTTACCTGATCCTGCTCGGCACCCGTTACTATCTCACCGGTCTCGTTCGCGCTGCCGACCTGGTGCGTGTCGACCTGGAAGACCCCAATTACGGCGTCTCGGTCATCCCGCTCAACCAACCGGGGCAGATTTTCGACATCGCTTTTCACCCTGTCACGGGAGAGTTGTACGGCTACGATTCGGGCACCCAGCGCCTGGTTCGGATCGACCTGAACGCGGGCCTCATCAGTTTCGATTTTCCGCCTTCGGGCGTACCTTTCAACACCGGCAGTTTGTTTTTCGACGCTTACGGCCGGTTGTTCGCCTATGGCAGCCCCGATTTTGTATCCGATCAGAACAGCCTGTACAACATCGACCCGGTCACCGGCGCGAGTACACTGCTGTTTAAAGGCCCGCCGGCCACGGCGTCCGACGGCTGCTCCTGTCCCTATACCGTTCAGCTGAGCAAAACCGTTGAGCCCCGTCAGGCTTTTCCCTGTACTACCGTTGAATATACCTTCGAAATTGTCAATACCTCCCGGCGTCTGCAAACAGGCATTACCCTTGAAGACCGCCTGCCAGCCGGATTCACATTCGTTTCCGTGAGCAGCAACCCCCTGGGCGGCACGGTGCTGAGCCAACCGGGCGACAACTTTTTCCTGCTCAGCGACGTCAATCTGCCGGAAGGCCGGTTTGAAATAAAAATTATGGTGGAGGTCGGCGCCGTCGGTACGGGCATATATCGCAATCAGGCCGTCCTGCAGAACCTGCCGGCTTCCCTGGGCGGCTTCCGCTTGTCCGACGATCCAACCACCCCGATAGACGGCGACAGTACCGCCCTTGTAATACAGGCTTTTGCCTTCGATTCCATATTTGTACAAAAAGCGATTTGTGAAGGCGAAAACCAGGTCCGGCTCGACGGACAACCATACGCTGCCGGCGCGAACGGCGCCGTTGGCTACAGCTGGCAGGATGGCAGCAACAAGCCGTATTTTGATGCGTCGTCGCCCGGCAATTACCGGCTGGTGCTTTCCGCGGGCTGCGATACGGCCTATATCTTTTTCTCCGTCAAATATTCGGCGGTGTCGGTGGAGATACAACACAGCGAAGACATGACCGACCTGCGCCTCGGCGACAGCCTGTTCCTGCGTACCACCGTTATTAACACAGAAAATCAAACCTATTACCAATGGAAAGACCCGCAACCCGGCTCGCTGCGTTGTCCCGATTGCGCCGATACCTGGGCGCGGCCCTTCAACGATGTCGAGTACGTCGTGCGGGTGCAAAACGAACTGGGCTGCACCGACTCTGCGACCGTGCGTATCCGCGTGGATAAAAACAAAAACGTCTATTTCCCCAACGTTTTTAAACCCGATGGCCAGAACACTGCCAACGCTTATTTTTACCCTTCCGGCGATGCCTATACCCAATTATCGTTCCTGTCGGTGTATTCGCGTTGGGGGGAACTGCTGTTCGAGGCCCGCGATATCGCCGTGAATGATATTAACGCCGGCTGGGACGGTATGTTCCGCGGAAAACCCATGTCGCCCGGCGTGTATATCTGGGTGGCGGAAGTGGCTTTTCTGGATGGGGAAAAGGTTATTTACAAGGGAGATGTGACGCTGGTGCGGTGAAGGATTTTAACTTTACTCCATCACCACTTTCCCAATAAACCGCCTACCCCTGGCATCCAGCAAAAGGAGTGAATAAATCCCTGCCGGAAAACCCTCCCGCTGAAGAACGGCCGTTTCCTGCCATTGGTTGTCTGCCGTGAAAACCGCCTGGCCGAGCGTATTGAACAGTCTTAAACGATAGGGTTTTTCCACTTTGGCGGCATCGATGTACAAACGCTGCGAAAAGGGATTGGGAAACATCCGCAGAGGCTGGCCGGAAGGGTCGTCCGTACCTGTCAGGAGATTGGTGGCGCCGGGCGTAGGGTGCATGAAGGCTATCGACGCACTGCCATCCGGGTATCGCCCCCACGACACATCCGGGCTTTGCTGGCCAAAAGACAGGCGCTCCACTTCCGCATAGTCTTCTTCTGCTCTTTGATAAACAACCACGATCTCGCCCCCGGCGCTCAGCCGGAAACCGGCGTGCAGCGGCCCCTGCTCGGACTGATCATCCGCCCAAAGCAGGAGGAAGCCGTGCGGCGGGATGGTGGTTGTTGCGGGAAAATGCAGCGGCGCCTGCCATTTGCAGGGCTCCTCATCGTCGTCGGTGAAACAAAGCCCGCCGATGTTCAGTGAATCGTCCGAGCCATTGTACAGTTCGAACCAGTCGTCGTACTCACCCTGTTCGTCGGGCAGCGTTTTGGTGTTGGAGGCCAGTATTTCATTGACAAAAAGGCCGGAAACATCAGGCGGCAAGCTGTTCGGCCGGCCGGGCGTTCCCGACAAAACATAACTTTCACGCCAGTCGGTGGGCAGGTTGCCCTCGCGGCCGGCCGCCAGTTCCACGCTGGCGCCGAGGCCGTCGGCGAGCGGAGGCCAGGGCCGGCTGTCGGTATAGCGGACGCTGTGCACGGGTTTGCCCGCCGGGTCATACAGGGCGATTTTTCCCGATTTATTGCCCAGGTCAAAACGGAAGTTGCCCAAAATAT
>JAKLJF010000796.1 GCA_023151335.1 Thermoanaerobaculia bacterium
ACCTGTGGTGATGGCGTTGTGCGCCATGGAGCCTGTCTTTGCGCCGGGAATGCACCTGGCATCTTACTAAACCGTTTAATCGCCTTTTCCTACCAAATCACATTTCTGTGCAGCGTTGCCCGTTGGGCGCCGGTTCGGCTTATTCGCTACTGGATGGCTCTTTCCGGGATTTAATCGCTTTATCTACCAATTCAAACTTCTGTGGAATGCCCTGTCGGGCGCCCGGCGTATTGTCTGTGCGGTACGACGGGAGATGAAACTGCCTGCAAGCGGTATTTTTCACTTGCCGGCGCTCTGCAAGAAGAATTTACACATTTAATTTTTTAACTAAATTATTCTATTGGTATGAAGCGATTACTCACAACACTGGTTCTGCTGTTGTCAATGGCAGGACTGGCCCTCGCCCAGCGCACGGTCGTCGGTACCGTGAAGGGCGACGATGGCGAAGCGCTGATCGGCGCTTCCGTACGCGTGAAAGGCGCCAGTGTCGGCGCTGTCACCGATGCTAACGGCAAGTATTCGGTGAGCGTGCCGGCTGGCTCCAACATCCTGATCTATGCTTACACCGGCTACACCACCCAGGAGATCACCCTGGGGGCATCCAACGTGGTGGATGTGGTGCTGGAATCCGGCACCGTGCTGAAGGAGGCGGTGGTAACGGCGCTTGGCATCTCGCGGGAAGAAAAATCACTCGGCTATGGCGTGACCAGCGTCAAGGGCGACGACGTGACCCGCTCCGGCGAAGTAAACGTCATCCAGAGTCTGGCTGCCAAATCGTCCGGCGTACAGGTAATCGGGTCTGGCGGTACGCCCGGCGCCTCATCGAAAATCCTGATTCGCGGTAATGCCACCTTCACCGGCGAAAACCAGCCGCTGATCGTGGTGGACGGCGTGCCTTATGACAACCAGACCCTCGGTTCTGTGGCTTCCGACTACCCCTTCAACGCTAACCTGAACGGCGTAAACAACAGCAACCGCGCCCTCGATCTGAATCCGGCCGACGTGGAAAGCGTGAACATCCTGAAAGGCCCTGCCGCGGCAGCCTTGTACGGAACCCGCGCGGCCAACGGCGTGCTGTTGATCACAACCAAAAAAGGCCGCAAAGGCTTGTCGGTCAATGTAAGTTCCAGCGTGTCTTTCGACCAGGTGAACAAGCTGCCCGAACTGCAAATGGAGTATGGCCAGGGTACTGGCGGCGGCAGCCTCACCAGCGCCGAGGGAACCTACGTCCCCGAAGTGCCGCTCAGCTGGGGTCCGCGCATCGGCACGCCTGGCATTCCGGAAGTAGCGCAGGCGTACGACAACTACGACGCCTATTTTAAAACAGGCACCACCTGGAACAACAATATCTCCATTTCCATGGGGAACGACAACACCACCTTCCGGCTTTCTTACGGCAACGCCAACCAAACCGGTATTGTGCCGAACACTGAACTGAACCGGAATTCGTTCCGCCTGACCGCCGAATCGCAGCAGGGCAAGTTCAGGCTCTCTGGTACGGCCGCGTATGCCAAAACGAAAGACATAAAGGCACAAAATGGCAGCAACCTGTCTGGCGTCATGCTCGCCCTGACCCGTATGCCGTCCAGCTTTAACGTGCTCGGTGGCCCCGGCCCGAATGGATACGACACCCGGGATGGCCAGTCCTGGACCTATTTCTCCCTGTACGACAATCCGCTGTGGTCGGCTTACAACAACCCGATGACCGGCGACGTGGACCGTGTTACGGGCAACGTGACCGCTACGCTGAACGCTACTCCCTGGCTCGACCTGACCGCCCGTATCGGCGCAGACGCCTATACCGATGCCCGCAAACAAATATTTGCCGTCGGCGCACAAGACCCGCCGGCGCCGGTGGGCGAGGTTTGGGAAAACAACAAGCGGCGCCTGGAAGTCAATTCCGACCTGTTTGCAGCCTTCAAACCGCAGTTGAGCGGTCGTTTCGGGGTAAACTTCACCCTTGGGATGAACCTGAATTCCCGCCGCGACGAAGACGTATTCGCCCGCGGACGCAACCTGGCTATACCCGGTTTCTACAACCTGAGCAATGCTTCCGACTTGTACAACAGCTCCACCCTGTTTGAAAAACGGATTGCCGGCATTTTTGGCGACCTGAACCTGTCGTTTGCCAATCAACTGTATCTGAACATCACCGGCAGGAACGACTGGGCTTCCACTTTCGGCGAAGACGCGCGCAAAAGCGGATTCTTCTATCCCTCAGCCAACCTGGCGTGGGCTTTCACTGAAATCCTGCCCTCACAGGAAATTCTGTCCTTCGGTAAAGTGCGGGCCAGCTATGCCCGGGCCGGTATTGAACCGTTCCCATACCGCACCCGCACGTATTTTGTCGCGCCGTTTATCACCGATGGTTTCACCGACGGTTTCGGCTTCCCGTATGGCGGCCAAAATGGTTTCAGCCTGAGCAATCGTTTGGGCAACGCCAACCTGGAACCGGAGATCAATACAACCTTGGAATTCGGGGTGAACCTGAAATTTTTCCAAAACAGGATTGATCTCGACGTAAACTATTACAGAAGCAAGAGTTCAAACCTGCTGGTATTGCGGCCGATTGCCGGCAGCACGGGCGCCGAGGAGATTTATACCAACATCGGCGAAATGGAGAACAAGGGCTGGGAGATCGAATTGGGTCTGAACCCTGTTTCCACCAAAATATTCAAGTGGAATATCCAGGCCAACTTCACCCGCAACCGCAATGAAGTGCTGAAACTGGCCGAGGGCGTGGATGAGATCGATATCGAAACGGCTTTCGCATCTATCGGTTCGTATGCTATCGTGGGCCAGCCATACGGCGCTTTGTATTCCACCAAATGGGCGCGCAACGAACAGGGCCAATTGCTGATCCAGGCCAAT
>JAKLJF010000797.1 GCA_023151335.1 Thermoanaerobaculia bacterium
GCAACATCCGTGGCAGCGCCGGAACTTGTTGGGGCTGGAGCGGCCTCTGTGCCAGTTGTTTCAGATTCTGTGGTTCCCGACTGCGGTGCATCATTTTGACAAGACGTCAGGGTCAGGGCCAGTATCAGAAAAGCGGGTAATACTTTAATTGCCATTTTGTGTATTTTTTAAATAAAAAGGAGGGCAAAGATACAAAAATCATTTGCCGCTTCAATATTCATGCCGGCTTTTTACCGAGCGTTTCCCGCAGGTATTCGCCGTCCCAGGAATGGTCGCTTTCATTCAGGTTTTGTTGCAAATCAGCCTGCAACAATTCTTCCTGGTGTTCAATTTGTTCCCGGACGGAAAGAATGTATTGTTTCACGTCGTGGCGTTGTACCGCCAGCTTGCGCAGGGCCGCCTCATCGTACTGAATAAAATTCTGTCCCTGCCGGGTGGCCGTATAAGCCCGGAACCCCAGGTTTTCCAGCACATCAACCGCCAGGTGCACCGCGGTATACATGGTTTCGCGGTAAATATTCTCAAGTCCGAGGTCGATCAGTTCATAAGCGTCGAAGCGGTTGCGCGCGCGCGCCATGATGCGCAGGTGCGGAAAATGTTTCTGTGCGGTGCGGATCAGTTCGTAGTTGGTTTCAGGCGAGTCGATGGCGGCGATGAGCATTTTGGCCTCGTCGGCGCCGGCCGATTTGAGCAGGTCGAGCCGGGTAGCGTCGCCATAATAGACATTAAACCCCATTTTGCGCAATAACTCCACCCGGTCGGTATCAAAATCGAGAATGGTAGTCTCTACGCCGTTTGCCCGCAATAACCTTCCGATGGTACTGCCGAAATGCCCGAAACCCGCGAGGATAACGGGATGTTTTTCTCCGATTTGATCGGCTGCTTTTTCTTCCGCCACCTGGCGAACGCCAAAGTAGGGGTCTATATATTTTTCATTGATCAGCAGGAGCACCGGGCTAAGGCTCATGCTCAGTGCGGTGACGGCCATAAGCATGTCGGTAGTGGCATTGTCGATAATATTCAGTTGCCCCGAAAAAGAGAACAACACGAAGGCAAATTCACCTACCTGCGACAAACCGAGGGCGAAAAGCAGGTTCTGATCCGAGCTGAGCCGGGAACTGCGTCCAATAAAATACAACACCAGCGCTTTTAAAAGCATAATACCGGCTACCAGACCAAAGGTCAGGGCGGGCTGTTCCAGAATAAGTTTAAAATTGATGGAGGCGCCCACGCCGAGGAAAAACAGTCCTAGTAGCAGCCCTTTAAATGGCACCAGATCGCTTTCCAGTTCGTGCCGGTATTCGCTGTTGGCCAGTACCACCCCGGAAAGAAAGGCGCCGAGCGCAGGGCTGAGCCCTACCTGTTGCATGAGCCAGGTAACCGCGATCACTACCAGCAAGGCCGAGGCGGTGAACAGTTCGCGCAGGCGCGTTTTTGCCACGATCCGCAGCAAAGGGACGACCAGGTAACGTCCGGCCACAAAAATGGCTGCCACCGAACCGGTCAGGGCCAGGGTTTTCAGCCAGCCGGGCAAGCCACCGAGCAGGTTGGTATGCGCCGGATCGGCATCCGCCGCTGTTTGTGGAGCCAGCAAAGGCAAAACGGCCAGCGCAGGGATAACCAGTATATCCTGAAACAGCAGAACAGCGAACGAAGCCTGTCCGGCGGCGGTTTGCGTCTGGCCTTTTTCCTTGAGCGATTGCAGTACGATCGCCGTGGACGACATGGTGAGCGCCAGCGCAATGGCCAGGGCGGTAGTCCAGTTGAGTCCGAAAGCAAGGCCAAGCCCAAACAGCAAACCTGCCGTCAAAACTGCCTGAAAGGTGCCCAGCCCTATGATGGCGCGCCGCATTTTCCAGAACTGGGCGGGCTCCAACTCCAGGCCGATGAGGAATAACATCATCACCACGCCGAATTCGGCAAAGTGCATGATATCCTGTCCTTCCCGGCCGATCAGTCCAAGCAGGTATGGCCCGATCAGCATGCCGGCCAGCAAATAGCCGAGCACCGAGCTCATCCCAAGTTTTTTGGCCACGGGCACACATATCACCGCGGCGGCAAGATAAATAAGCGCTTGAGAAAGAAAATCACCGGCCATAGCTTATTGCTGGGTTTGAGTGAGCCAATCGTTGAGATATGTATATTCCTGTACCCTGTCGGGATCGAAATCGCCATCCAGCAGCCTTTCCAGCAGACGCCGGTACAGCCGCGCGTGTTCCAGCAGACCGGCCTCGTCGAGCCGGTGTGTGCCATGCACGGCAAATGGCGGCCAGTAACGAGCGTAGCAGAGGGTAGCAGTACGCCGGAAAGGTGTCAGAAATTCCTGCACCGTAAATTGATGATGCCCTTCACGGGTGTACGATTCCCGTTGGCCGCCACTGGTGATCGCGTTGAAAAAAATCTTGTCTGTCAGCGCCGTGCCGCCGGGCCCGTAGGCCCAACCAAATTCAAGCGAAATATCGATCCATTGTTTCAGCAATGGCGGCGCGCCATACCAGTAAAACGGGTGGTGCCATATTATAATGTCGTGCCGGGTCAGCAGGTGCTTTTCATAGGCCAGGTTTACATTGAAGTCGGGATATCGTTCATACAGATCATGGAAAGTAATACGCTCCGAACGCGGGATATGCCGCACCATCTGCGCGTTGGCGCGGGAGCGTTCGAAGCGGGGATGGGCAAAAAGAATAAGAATGTTGTGCTTATCAGCCATCGTCGGGAAGGCAACTTGGTGGAGTGACCGGTTTGTCAGGCATCCGGCATTGCCGGAACGCGGCCAAGATACGATGACCGGCGGCGATTGGAAAGACGGGTGCGATAATGGCTCGCCAGCTTGCCGCTATGATGGGTCTTGGTCTGATATCATCGGC
>JAKLJF010000798.1:0-550 GCA_023151335.1 Thermoanaerobaculia bacterium
TTCAGCATTTTGGCGATCAACTGGGCCAGGGTGGTTTTTCCTACGCCCGGCGGCCCCCACAAAATAAAGGATGGGATTATACCGGCTTCGATAGCCTGCCGCAACACAGCGCCCTCGCCCACCAGGTGCTGCTGGCCGACAAATTTTTCAAGAGTTTGGGGGCGGAGGCGTTCGGCGAGGGGAGTCAAGATTTACGATTTACGACTTACGATTTACGACTTACGATTTACGATTTACGACTTGCGTTTTACTCAAAGATGGTTTCGATCTCTATTTCAAATCCTTCGAGAATGGCTGATGTGATTTTGCCCGTTTCTTCCTGATAGGCAATAAGTTTATACCGTTGGTTTACCAGGGAATAAACTTCAATGGTTTTGCTTTTGGGATCCACAAGCCAGTATTCCCGTACGCCATTGCGTTCGTAGTTGTCTTTTTTTGCGCCTTTATCATGCTGAGCTGTCGATTTAGACAATATTTCAATCACCAGGTCGGGAGCGCCGATGATAATCTGCTGTGCCGGATCGATGATATGGGAACGATCTTTTTTGAT
>JAKLJF010000798.1:560-2865 GCA_023151335.1 Thermoanaerobaculia bacterium
TGATAGGCGTTGTAATCATCGAGTACCACATCCAGCGGGGCGTGAAACATTTCGCCGGATTGGGTGCGTTCGGCGTAGTTGTCCAATGCACGTTCCAGTTTGCGGGCAATACGCTGATGCTGAACGGAGGGAGATTGTTTTTGCACAAGTTCGCCATTTATGAGTTCGTACCAGAAGGGATCGTTGTCGTCGAACTCAAGTTCGCGAAACTCCCGGTAAGTCCATTTTTTCTGCAGTACTTCTTCCATGGCGTGGCGGCTGATTCAGGTTGCAAATTTAATAAATATCGAAAGAAAAGAGAAAAATCTGCCCATTCGATGCTCCTTTTCCCTTTCCAGGGCCTTTTGCAAACTGTTCCAGCGTTCCTGTGTGAAAAACCAGTCGGGCGACACGGTATCCAGGCCGTTTTCGATGGCGAACTGTTCGGCGCCGTGTCCGGACAACACGCTTGATTTTGACAATAGGCGCAAAAAATTGCGCAACATAACACTGGAAAAAGGTGTTTTTTCAAGGATAATAAACTTTTCTTTCTGAAAAACGGGGGCAAAAAGTACCTTCGCCTTGCAGATGGCAAACGTCTGAAAAAACGCAATATCAAGATTCTTACACGCAAAACATTATGATCGACTTTAGAAAATTTCTGCCGCTGATCCTGTTGGGGGTGCTGTTGCTGCTGGTATTCAGCATGTGCGGCACGTACAATAATGCCGTTAAAAAAGATGAAACGGTTAAAGCGGCCTGGTCGCAGGTGGAAAACCAGTACCAGCGCCGGGCCGACCTGATCCCAAACCTGGTGAATACGGTGAAAGGTTACGCCAATTTTGAACAACAAACCCTGCAAGCCGTGGTGGATGCCCGGGCCAACGCCACAAAAGTGACCATTAAGGCCGACGAACTGACGCCCGAAAATATTCAGCGTTTCGAACAAGCCCAGGGCGCGCTCAGCAGCACGCTGGGCCGCTTGCTGGCCGTGGCCGAAAATTATCCGGACCTGAAGGCCAACCAGAGTTTCCTGGACCTGCAAAAACAACTGGAAGGCACGGAAAACCGGATTTCCGTAGAACGAAAGAAATTCAATGATACCGTGAACGAGTATAATTCCTACATCCGGCAATTCCCGACCAACCTGTTCGCAGGCATTTTCGGCTTTTCGCCAAAAGGTTATTTCCAGTCGGCGCCGGGCTCCGAAAAAGCGCCGGAGGTAAAGTTCTGACCATGCTGTTCAGCAAAGAGGAAGAAGCCCGCATCATGCAGGCCATTGCTGCCGCGGAACAACGCACCAGCGGAGAGATACGCCTGTTCGTGGAAGATTTTTGCGATCGCGACCACCCGGTGGACCGTGCGGCGGAATTGTTTCAACTGTTCGGTATGTTCAATACCAAACAACGAAACGCGGTGCTGATCTACGTGGCGGAAAAATCCCATGTGTTTGCCATTTGGGGCGATGCCGGCATCCATGAACGCGTCGGTTTCCGTTTCTGGGACGCCGAAAAACAATTGTTGCGCGCGCACCTGCAGGCAGGCAAGGCCTGTGACGGAGTTTGCGAAGTAGTGGCCCAAATCGGCGAACAATTGCAACAGTATTTTCCTGCCGATCCGCATGATAATGAAAATGAACTTCCCGATGAGATTATTTACGGTTGACGGTAGACGGTGGACGGTGGACGGTAGACGGCGCCGGCTGCCAGTTAATGGCCGGTTTTACTGCTTTGGGGTGGTTTTGGCCGCGCTTTTTCTGCTTTTTCCGGTGCTGCCGCTCGCTGCGCAAACGGGCGACGACGTTTTTCCGCCAAAGCCCGATCCCGCAGTGTACGTGCACGACTATTCCGGCTGGCTATCCGCGGGCGAAAAAGCCATGCTGGAGGATAAACTCCGCCGGTACAACGATTCTACTTCTACCCAGGTCGTGGTGATGATCCGGCCGGACATAGGCGATTACGACAAGGCTTCCTATGCTTTCGAATTGGGCAACCGCTGGGGTATCGGGCGCAAAAGCAAAAACAACGGCGTGGTGATGCTCATCAAATCGGAACCGCCCGACCGCGGCATTTTTATCGCCACCGGCTACGGCACGGAAGGCGCCCTGCCGGATATCACCGCCGGACGGATCATCCGCAATACGATGGCTCCCTTTTTTCGTCAGCAACAATACTACCAGGGCATCGATGCCGGCCTGAACGAGATCATCCGGGCGCTTGCCGGGGAGTTTAAATCGGAACCGGAAGACCGGAAAGACGGCGGTGGCGGATGGATTTTCCTGCTGATCTTTGTGTTGGTGGTGCTGTTTTTTGTTATCCTGGTGGTG
>JAKLJF010000799.1 GCA_023151335.1 Thermoanaerobaculia bacterium
ATGGCATTATTGGTTTATGAAGCAACACAAAATTCTTCTGATTGAGGACGAACCCAAAGTAGCGATCTCCATCAAAAACTGGCTGGAAGAACAGCAGTTTGCCGTAGAAATTGCGCCTGACGGGGCGGTGGGTCGCCATTTGGCCACATCGCAGGGATATGATTTGGTATTGCTGGATTTGAATTTGCCATACGTGGACGGCTATGAGGTATGCCGGAGCATCAGAGAGCGGCATCACCAGGTGCCGATTATCATCCTGACCGCAATAGGCAGTATTGAAAAAAAACTGACCGGCTTTGATCTCGGCGCCGATGATTACCTGGTGAAACCTTTCGACTTAAGGGAGTTGCTTGTACGTATCCGCGCGCAGTTGAAACGGATGTCGCCGGCTATCGACAAACGCGATGAAGAAGTGCTTCAGGTTGCCGACCTGGAGGTCAATACAGCTTTTAAAACCGTGAGCCGTGCCGGTCAGCCAATTGATCTGACAGCCAAAGAATTTGCTTTACTTGAATATTTGATGCGAAAAAACGGGCGGGTTGCCACGCGGAGCGAAATTTCAGAACAGGTCTGGGATGTCAATTTCGATACCGGAACCAATGTGGTGGATGTGTACATCAATTTTTTACGACGTAAAATTGACCGAAATTTCGAACCCAAACTGATCCATACCAAACAAGGCATGGGATATTACCTGAAGGTATTGTAACCGGGACTTTCTTATGAATATTCGGGCAAAACTTACCCTCCGTTTTTCGGTGATCGTGGCCAGCATCCTGATCCTGTTTTCAGTGGCTGTCTATTGGCTATCCAGCATCTACAGAAGGGAAGAGTTCTACACCCGTCTGGAAAGCAGGGCAATTACGACAGGCCGTCTGATCGTAAAAGTAAGCGAGGTGGATATGAATTTGTTGCGGATCATCGATCAAAACTCCATTCATGCTCTGTTTGAAGAACAGGTGTTGGTGTTCGATGCAGATGGTAAATTGATTTATAATGGACTGGATGATTATGGAATAAGCTATACCGCCAAACTGATCAATGATATCCGGGAAAGAGGAAAAATTGAATATACTGAAAATGATCGAGAAGTAGTGGGGATAAGATACACGGAAGCGAATGCCAACCTGGTGATCATTTCTTCCGCGTATGACCGGTATGGTCGCAGCAAGTTAAAGAACCTTGGGCAAGTGCTGATCGCCGGCCTGGTGTCGGGCATCGGGATCATCTTGCTTTCCGGTCGGATTTTTGCCCAACAGGCGCTTCGTCCTTTAGCCAGAATGAACAATGAGATCACCAAAATTTCCGCCGGGAGTTTAAATCAAAGGGTGGCCGAAGGAGAAAACAACGATGAAATCGCCCAATTGGCGCAAAATTTCAACCTGATGCTGGAACGGCTCGAAGCAGCCTTTGCCATCCAGCAACAATTTGTCACGAATGCTTCCCACGAATTGCGCAATCCGCTGGCGGCAATCACCAGTCAGTTGCAGGCGACGCTAAGCAAGCCCCGTTCGTCCGAAGAATATCAGGAAGTGCTCAAATCTGTTTTCGATGACACGCGCACACTGGTGGAATTAACCAATGGCTTGCTGGTACTGGCCCAGTCGGGTATTGAAAATCAACGGAATTTTTTTCAACCGGTACGGGTAGATGAAGCCGTTTTTTCCGCTCAAACCGAACTGGCTAAAAATTTCCCCCATTACCATTTTCAGATAGGCTACAGCGAACTGCCCGATGATGACAATGCCCTGAAAATCATGGGAATAGAGCAATTGCTTAAAACGGCTTTCCTGAATTTTATGGACAATGCCTGCAAGTTTTCGCCCGACCATTCCGTACAGATCATGGTGTCATTTCCCAGCCCTCATACCATTGAAATTTGTTTTGGCGACCGGGGGCCCGGTATCCCTGCCAAAGCCCGCGGGAAGATATTCGATCCTTTCTTTCGCGTCACCGACACGCCCTCTTCGGTAAAAGGACATGGCATCGGCCTGTCGTTGTGCCACCGGATTGTTCAATTACATGGCGGATCGATCCGCCTGGACACTGCCCCGGGTAAGGGCACCCGGTTCTTTGTTTCCTTCCCAACCTATGTCTGAGGGGCAATTTTCTTTAATTTTCTTTTAATTTGAGTTTAATGGCCCTTTAAAGGTCATGCACACACCTTTGTCCCGCCGGTTCACATTGTGCCGGATAATCTGGTTCACCTGTATTTCATCCATCCCATGAACAGTTCGTCGGGCGGGCTTGCTTTCAGCCTGTTGTGTGCGCGCTGTAGTGATCATTGTTTGACGTTTGTCGCCTATGCCACTCGCTACACCAGTATTATTACTGATTTTTAACCGTCCGGAGCATACCCGAAAAGTGTTTCACCAAATCCGGAAAGTTCAGCCTGAACAGTTGTTTATCAGTGCTGACGGGCCGCGGCCATGGCTTCCCGCTGATACGGAGAATTGTTTGCAAGCACGGGCTGTCATAGACCAAATTGATTGGAAGTGTTCGGTTCACACCTTCTTCAGGGATAAAAATATGGGCTGCAAAAAAGCCGTTCAAACCGGTATTGACTGGTTTTTTCAACATGTTGAAGCCGGCATTATCCTCGAAGATGATTGTATGCCGGATGAATCCTTTTTCCATTTCTGCACCCTTATGCTGAGGGAATATGCCCAGGATCAGGAAGTGATGCATATTTCCGGCAGCAACCCCTGCCCCGAGCGCTGCACACAGATGGAATCCGCTTATTTATTCTCCCGCTTCCCGTTTATATGGGGGTGGGCAACCTGGCGCAGGGCATGGGAGCAGAATAACGGCAGGTTTCAAGACTTGGAGGATATATGGCATGATCCTGACAGCGCCTTTACT
>JAKLJF010000079.1 GCA_023151335.1 Thermoanaerobaculia bacterium
TATTTTTGTTAATTCAAAAACTGTAATACTGCTCCATGATGTATTTCTCGCGGCCTTCCGGCCCTTCGGACACTGAACAAATCTTTACGGACATGAAATGGAAACCGTCCCTGCTGTTCTTTTCTTTTCTGGGAATTGCCGGCATCGTTTTTTTCCTCAATCGCCTCGTCCCGTTCAGCGGTGGCGAACCCAACCCCCAAAAAGAAGCAAAACTGGTACAGGCCATTTTGTACGGCCTGAACCGTTACCACTTTCAACCCAAAGAAGTGGATGACAAGTTTTCCCGCCAGGTTTACAACCTCTATCTGGAGAGCATCGACGGCGGCAAACGTTTTTTTACCCAAAGCGATATTGCCCAACTCAAACCTTTCGAACTGGAACTGGACGACCAGGCCAAAGCCGGCACCTACGAGTTTTTTAACAAATCGGTGGAATTGCAGGAACAGGCCCTGACCAAAACCCAGGCCTGGTACCGGGAGATACTGGCCAAACCGCTCGATTTTTCCAAGGACGAATCATTTGAAACCGACGGCAAAAAATTGTCGTGGGCCAAAGACGATGATGAACTGCGCAACCGCTGGGAAAAATGGATGAAATACGAGGTGCTCAGCCGTATCAACGACGAACTCAACAACCAGGAAAAGCCGGAATTCAAAGCTGAGAAAAAAACCTTTGAAGCCATCGAGAGCGAAGTGCGCGGCAAAGTGCTTGATATCTACGACAAATGGTACAAACGCTTGCAAAAAACCGACCGCCTGCGCCGCATGGAAATCTACCTGAACTCGATCATCAACGTGTTCGATCCACACTCGGGTTATTTCTCACCCAAAGAAAAAGCCGACTTCGACTTCAAAATGTCGGGTAAACTCGAAGGTATCGGCGCCCGTTTGCAGAGCGACGGCGAAAAAACCTCGGTCACGGAAATCGTACCCGGCGGCCCGGCCTGGAAACAGGGCGAACTGCAACCCAAAGACGTGGTGCTCAAAGTAGCCCAGGGCGACGATGAGCCGGTCGACGTGATGGGTTGGGACATCGACGACGTGGTATCCAAAATCCGCGGCCCGAAAGGCACGACCGTCAAACTCACGATCCAGAAACCCGACGGCGCCACCAAGATCATCAGCATCGTGCGCGACGTGGTGATCATGGAGGAAACCCTCGCCAAATCGCTGCTGTTGAACACCGACGACACCCAGGATAAGATCGGCTACATTTACCTGCCGAAATTTTACGCCGACTTTACCCCGCAGGGCGCCACTTCCTGCGCCGAAGACGTGGCCAAAGAAGTGGAAAAACTCAGACGCGAAAACGTGAAAGGTATCATCCTCGACCTGCGCAATAACCGCGGCGGCTCGCTGCGCGACGTGGTGCGTATGTCAGGCCTCTTTATCGAAGAAGGCCCCATCGTACAGGTAAAGAGCCGCGGCCACCAGCCCGATATCAACGCCGACAGCGACCGCCGGGTACAATACAACGGTCCGCTGATCGTCATGGTCAATGGTTTCTCCGCCTCGGCATCCGAGATCCTGGCTGCCGCCATGCAGGACTACGGCCGGGCCGTTATCATCGGCTCCACCGGCACCTACGGCAAAGGCACCGTGCAGCGCTTCTGGGACCTCGACCTCACCACCAACGACGAGAATCTGAAGCCTCTGGGTGAAATGAAACTCACTATCCAGAAATTTTACCGGATCACCGGCAAAACCACGCAACTGGACGGCGTTAAACCCGATATCGTGTTGCCCGACTCCTACAACTACGTCGACCTCGGCGAACGCGAAAACGATTACCCCCTCGACGCCAATACCATCGAGCCGGTAGCGTTCAATCAGAACGCATACCGTATTGCCGATCTGAATAAATTGATCGGCAGCAGTGAGGCGCGGGTCAAAGCAGATGCCACCTTCCGGAAAATTGAAGAAAATGCGCAGCGGCTGAAGCGCCAGAAGGATATGTCCAAATATCCGCTGCAACTGGAAGCCTACCGGAAATGGGATAAAAAACTGGAAGAGGAAGCCGATCAGTTTGATAATATGCTGCAACCGATCGAAAAATTCCAGATCAACAACCTGGCTGCCGATATGTCGCAAATCCAAAGCGATACTTCCCGCATGGCCAGGAACGACAGCTGGATAAAAGAGCGCAAAAAAGATATCCAGCTTTACGAAGCGCTCCGCGTCATGCAGGATATGATCCGCATCGACGCCCTGGCTGCGAGCAAGCATTGAGCTGTTGCAGAGAGATGAATTCGGTGCCAAGCACCAGTTTTATATTAAACACATAGGCACACAGGTCACATAGTTTTGATAATCAGGACTATGTGACCTGTGTGCCTATGTGTTTGATATAAAAAGCCGGTTCAATATGCAATCCCGGTAATTCACTGTCTGGAGACTTGAATTTGTCGAGAAAAAGCCTGTTTTAAGGGTTGTTTCACTAATATGTATGGCTTAAACAGGTTTCCGGACAAGAACCGATTGTTTATGCAGCCAACCTGCCGGCTGCCATATTTTGCAGGAATCATACACTAAAAATTTGATTATGACAAAAACGCTCACCCTCCGTTCTGTTCCCCTTTTCCTCGCCGTACTCCTCTCCGTTCCATCCTGGACACAAGGCATCACCACGCCGCGACCGGCAAGTCCCGGCGCATCGGTGTCGCAAACCATCGGCATTTCCAACGTAACCGTAAAATATTCGCGGCCGTCCGTCAAAGGCCGGGCAATATGGGGTGAACTGGTGCCCTACGGTTGGACGGTTCAGAATGCAAGTACGCAACACCCCGCGCCCTGGCGCGCTGGCGCCAACGAAAACACCATCATCGAATTTTCACACGACGCGAAAGTGGAAGGACAACCCGTCCCGGCGGGCCGCTACGGCCTTTTTTTTGTGATCAACAAAGACGACACAGGCGAAGTGATCTTGTCCAAAGACAGCCGCTCCTGGGGTAGTTTCTGGTACGACCCTGCCCGCGATCAGCTCCGGGCCACCATTCAGCTGCGCGCCATTCCGCATACCGAACTGCTGACCTACGATTTTATTCATCTCACGAAAAACAGCGGCGAACTGGCGCTCAATTGGGAAAAGAAACAATTTCCCGTCAAAATTGAGTTTGCCGTGGACGACATCGTACTGGCCAACGCCGCCGAGGAGTTAAAAGGCCCGGTCGGCTTTAACTGGCAAGGATACGCTTCGGCCGCCGCCTATGCTCAACAAAACAAAGTCGGTCAGGAAAAAGCCCTGAAATGGATCGATCAGGCCATAGCCCAAAACCCGAACTTCACCACGCTTAACACAAAAGCCGGCCTGTTGCGCCAAACCGGCAAAGCGGATGAAGCGGCAAAAATCGAAGCAAAAGCCCTGGACGTGTCCACCGAAGCTGAACTCAACCAATACGGCTACCAGCTGATCGGAGAAAACCGCTTCGATGAAGCGATCAAAATGTTCAAACTCAACACCGAACGTTATCCAGAAAGTGCAAATACCTGGGATAGCCTGGGCGAGGCGTATGCCCTGAAAGGCGACAAAGAGAACGCCATTAAAAATTTTAAAAAAGCCCTGAGCCTGAATCCGAATCCGGGCACCAAAGCCAACTCGGAGAAATACCTGAAGCAGTTGGGAGCGATGTGAGCCAGTTCACTCCGATCGCAACGACCGCACCGGGTCGGCCAGCGCTGCCTGTATGCTTTGCACGCTCACGGTCAGTAACGCCGCGGCCAGAGCGATGATACCCGCCAGGGCAAACTCCCAACCTTGTATATCGATCCGGTAGGCAAAACCCTGCAACCATTTTTCCATGGCATACCAGGCCGGCGGCGAGGCGATGACCGCGGCGAGCAGCACCAGTTTTAAAAAATCTTTCGATAATAAAGCGGTGATGCCCGCCGCGGTAGCGCCCAGCACTTTGCGGATACCGATCTCCTTTACCCGGCGCTGCACGGCAAAAGCCGACAACCCGAACAAACCGACGCAGGCCAGCAAAATAGCCAGGCCGACAAAACAGGCAAAAAGGATGGCCAGCTGCCGGTCGGCGGCGTATTGACGGCCAAAATGCGCGTCGGCGAAAAAATATTCGTACGGCAGATCGGGAAAAAACCGGCGCCAGGTTTGTCCTATGGCTTCCAGTGTTTCGGGCACGTTCCGTGTGGATAGCCGCAAGGAAATGTGTTGGGAAAAGTGATCGTCCATGATAAAAAGAAGGGGCTGGATGTCGTGGCGGAACGACTGAAAATGCGCATCTTTTACTACTCCAATCACTTCCCCTATATTTTCCCCATCGTTGCCAAAATCGAAACGTTTACCGATGGCATCCCGCGGGTCTTTCCAACCCAGTTCGCGGGCAAGCGCCTCGTTGATAACGGCGCGTTCGAGCGTGTCGGTCGGGATGTCGCGAGAGAAAACCCGGCCGGCAGCTATTGGTATATCGTAGGTTTTAAAAAAATCGTAACCGACCGGATTACTGGCAAAATTACGGCCCTGCTCCATGCCTTCGAAGCGGCATACAAAGCCGTATATCTGCTGCCCGGGCACCAGTTCGGAAATAGTGACCGAGCCGATTCCGGGAGTTTTTTTCAATTCGTTTTCAAAAGACGCAAACCGTTGAGTCACGGTCGGATTTCCGCGGGTAGGAAGTACCACAACCTGCTCCATGTCCATGCCAAGGGGTTGGTTTTGCATAAAGCGCAATTGCCGGTGCACCACCAGCGTGGCGACAATGAGCCCCAGCGATAACACGAATTGAAAAACGAGCAGTGCTTTTCCAAAGGAAATGCCTTTTATCTTCCGGGCCTCCTGCCGGAAAATCATGGCGGGATGAAATGACCGGCCTATTGCGGAGGGATAAATCCCGCCGAGCAGGCCAGTTAAACTAAAAATGAAGAGTGCCGCCGGAATCATTTCCCACCTGAATTCGAACCGATGCCCGGAGATTTGTTCCCACAACACCGTGGCAGCCTGCAATAGTGCCATTGAAACGGCCAGGCTGATCCCGCTGATGAAAAAAGATTCTCCGAAAAAAGGCAAAAGCAAACGGCTTCCTCCTGCCCCCAATACCTTGCGGACGCCGATTTCCCGGTCGCGTTGCAAAGCGAGCGCTGCCGCCAGGTTGGCGTAGTTGGAGCAGGCGATCAGCAGGATGATCAAACCCACGATGCCGAGTATCCACAGGTTTTGCTTATTGCCCTGAGCTCCCGGTTCGCCGAACATCGGGTTCAGGTGAATGTCGGTAAGGGCTTGCAGATAAAGGCCCATGCCGCGGCCGTACATTTCATAAGATTCCGCATCAGAGTATTTGGCCGCAATTTTTTCAATTTTTGCACCCAACGCTTTCGGGTCGGTTCCGGGCTTTAACAACAGGTAGGTATGGTAATAATGCGAATACCAGGAATGGAGCTGCCAATACCGGACGGATTCGTTGGGATGCCGGCGCAGGGAAGAAACGGAGGCCAGAAAATCGAAGGTAAAATGGGAATTGGCTGGCACATCTTGTAAAATGCCCGTGACCAGAAAAGAGAACTGGTTGTCGATTTCAAGGCGTTTGCCCATGGCCGGTTGATCGCCGAAGTATTTCCGGGCGGCTTTTTCAGTCAACACCACGCTGAACGGTTGTGCCAGCGCCTGCGCCGGATTGCCTGTTTTCAGCCGGAAATCGAATACGTCAAAAACGATGGAATCGGTGTAATAAAAACCGTCTTCGTAAAATTGTACGGCGCCGTTTTCCACGAGCGACGGAAAAGGTTTGAAACGTACATACTCGTCTATTTCCGGAAAATCGGGAGCAAAAGCCGGCGCCATAGCGCCCGAAGTGATGGCGCTGTTACCTGTGCCCTGTTTCAGACTGCCCAGATTGAGGCGGTAAATGCGCTCCGCCTTCCGGTGGTGCCGGTCAAAACTCAGCTCCCGTTGAACATGATCGTAAATCAGCAGGCAACAAGTGATGCCGGTCGCCAATCCGAACACATTGATGAAGGTGAAGCGAATATTTTTTCGCAGGCTTCGGAGCAAAAGTTTGAGGTTGTTGCTGAACATGTTGGAGCGCGTTTGGATACGTTAAAAGTATGCCGATGGGGTTCAATTGCCATGCCAGCAATATAAGTGTCTGTAAATCAGATATTCCCTTTTGGTTTGACACCCGCCAATGTCCATTTTCGGACAGCGCGGTGCACGAAGGCGGACGATGCCCCATCACAGGCCGGCTCCATACCGCTCCATAAACTCCCTGTAGCGCGGATCTTCCCGCAACACTTCCGGGTTGCCCAGTACAATGACCTGCCCTCGCGCGCGGGTGAGCGCCACGTTCAGTTTGCGGTCCACACCTTCGCCGGAAAGATTGACGAGATTGTTCAATTGAGATACGGAATGTACGCAGCAGGAGATCAGAATAATATCGCGCGCGCCGCCCTGGTAGCGTTCCACGGTATCTATGGTGATCTCGTCAGGATCGAGGCCTTCAGCGGCCAGGGTTTCGCGTAGCTGTGCGATCTGGGCGCGCCAGGGCGTGATGATGCCCAGGCTTTGATCGGGGCGCCAGGGGCGGCCTTCCCGGACATATACATCCTTGAAAAACGCTACCAGCCGCGCCGCCATTTCCGCCTCGGCGGGAGCGGTTTTCTGGTTGGGCAGGGCGTTGGGGGAAATAACGGGAAGGAAGAGAACGCGGGAAACCCCACCCTGACCCTCCCCTGAAGGGGAGGGAGACGCGGCGCACTCTACGTCTCCCTCCCCTTTAGGGGAGGGTCGGGGTGGGGTTTCCCGCTCCAGCCCTCTGTGCTGAAAATGTCCTTCATCCGGCTCGTCGCCGGCCAGGGTTTGCAGGAAGCCGCCATAGAAATGCCGGTTGGGAAAATACATGATATCGGCGTGCATGCGCCCCTGGCGGCTGAGCCGGCCGTAGTGTTCGTGCATATTTTCAGACACACAAAGCCGGTACAGGCGTTCGAAGTAGGAATCGCGCAGATCGGTCAGGCCAATGGCGTTGAGGTCGGGGTCGGTCACGATGGTTTGTTCGGGGCGTTGGGTGGTGACAGCCGGCAGCTGGCGGTGGTCGCCGATGAGTACGAAGTGTTCGAAGCGGGTGAGCAAGCCGATGAGTTGCGGTTCCAGGATTTGCGAAGCCTCATCGACGATCAGGCGCTGGAATTTTTTGATTTCGAGCAGTTTGTCGTTTTGCGCAAATGAAGCCACCGTACTGGCGAAAATGCGGCAGGGCTCCAGCACCGCCCGCAGTTCGGCCCGGGTGTTCACGCCGGCGATCCGGGCGCTCAGCAACCGGTCGCGAAAACGTTCGGCCGTGGAAAACCGCGAACCGATACGCAGGTACTGCTCCCGGATATCGCCGCCGAGCGACTCGAGCGATTCGCAGATCTCGTCCACCGCGCGGTTGGTGTAGGCCAGCAGCAGGAGGTTATCGTCCGTCTCTTTCAGCACCCAGTCCACCAGGGCGCGCAGCATGACGCTGGTTTTGCCGGTGCCGGGCGGGCCCCAGAGCAGGAAGAAGTGGGGGGAAGCGGTGATTTTATTTAATAAATTGGATTGATCGGGGGTGAGGGCCCCACCCCCAGCCGCCATAGCCATCAAATTAGGGGAGAATTGCTCGCCCGGCGTGTCAACCCCACCCCCAACCCCTCCCCCGGGGGGGAGGGGGGCTTGATCCCGTGTTATTTCCGGTCTTGGATAGGAACTGGACGGAATAGTTTCGCTAATTTTTGATATTGATATGGATTTTACTTCAACTTTCTCTAATTCTGCTTGCCTTTTTTTAATCAACACAATCAATTTAGAAAGGACGGACTCCATTCTGTTCAGAACATCTGTATTTTGAAATCGAACTACTTCAAAGCCAAAGACTTTAAGGTAGTCTGTTCGCAATTGGTCGTACTCTGGTTGATAATCGTGAATATTGCCGTCAATTTCAACGACCAAGCGGAGTTCAAGGCAAACGAAATCTACGATATAATCATCAATGGCATGTTGTCTTCTAAATTTAAGTCCCTTAAATCGCCGGTTGCGGAGTTCTTCCCACATAACATTTTCGGCCGGCGTCTGGAACTTTCTCAACTGGCGAACCATATTTTTTAAATAGCTCCAGTTTTTCAGGTTGGTTGTTTCTTCCGGTTGCCCGAAAGAGCCGGGTTTCAGCGGCAGATTCGCCTGTGTTATTTCTCCGCTCTCCTCTATTGATATCGCTGTGCTTCCTATTATCGGGATCAAATCCCCCTCCCCTTCGGGGGAGGGGTTAGGGGTGGGGTTGAGCACACGCCCGCGGGTTTCATTCCCTGCCCCCGCCCACTCAAACAGCCCCCGGTACATCGTCAAAAACCCCGTATCGAGCATATCCGGCTCCAGGTTCCAGAGGCTGTCGGTGTCGAAAGGTTTGAGGTTGAACTGGCGGTAGCGGAGTTGCACGGTAATACGCTCTTTGCCGAGTTCGGTGATGGTACATTTGATCACCTGGTGGTCGAGCACGGTGGCGGTTTCCGTTTCGGCGGGATAGAGCACGGCGATGTCGCCGGTGCGGAAATTGGCGAGGGGGCTGGTGTTTTCCGTTTTTCGGAAAACAATATAAGGATCGGGTTCATTCGCGTGGTTCTCAACGATTTCGAGATGACTGAGCAGGGCAAAGGCCTCCTGTTTTTCGGCAAAACTGCCGCGCCACAGGGCGGCATTGCCGTTGAGCGAGTCGGCGTTTTCGTCGCCCACTTTGGCCAGCCATTGTTCGCGGGCGATGAAACCGGCAAAAGCGTTGAAGTATTTTTTCTCCACCGGACTCAGTTTGGCGTACGCCGCCTCGAACAGGCCGAAATCGCGGGCCAGGAAATCGCGGGAATCGGCGTTGCCGGCGCGCAGGCGTTCGAGCAGGGGCGCCGTTTCGTCGCCGGGGCGGATATTGGCCAACAGACGCTCGATGGCCACCAGTTGATTGCGTACCTGCAAGGCTTCCCATTGTTCAGGCGCCACGGTGGGCGCGAAGCGGAGTTGTTGCACGTCGGCGCCGGAATACAGGATGTACTTGGCCGGGTCGGTTTGCGGGCCGAATACCGAGCGCACCAGCAGGTCGTACAGTAGCGTCTGGGTAAAATGGCTGCGCTGGATGCCGTAGGCGTTGGGCCGGAACGGCGTGCCGCTTTTGAGTTCGACGATAGCGGCGCGCTCAGCGGTGTGGTAGAACAGGTCGAGCCGCCCTTGCAGGCCGTATTGTTCGCTGTAAAACGTGGGCTCCAGGATGCAGTTTTCCGGTTCGATGTTTTGCTGCGCAAAGCCCTGGTGGGCCATGGATTTCAAGTTGACGTAGTGTTTTTGCGCCTTGTTTGAAATTTCCCGCACGGCGCTGTCGCTCATGGGCGCGTATACGAAGGGAAACAAGCGGAAAGTTTCGCGCAGCAGGTCTTGATAGGCCGCATCGGGCTCCGTGAGCAGTCGGTCGAGGAAAAAGTTGGCGATGTTGCCCAGCAGGATGGCGGGCGTGACTTCGTAGGGCAGGAATTTTTTGACCAGGTAAGCCAGCGGTTGTGCGCCGTTGTCCTTGAAACATTCGGCCACGGCTGTCACGTCCATCAGGTAATCGGGCTCCACCACGAACAAGCGGGGGCGGTAGTCGCCTTCGCGATCGATGTCCACTTCCAGCAGGTTGAGCGTGACGGGGAAGCCGAACACCGTGCGCAGCAGGCGGATCGTGGGGTTGAAGTTGTCGTTGCGTTCGGGCAGGTTGTAGCGCACCCGCACGGGATGTTCGGGATTCTCCTCATCATAGGCCCAAAAGAAATTGTTGTCGGGTTCGTCGCGCACGGCCACGACGCGGGCGCAGGCTTTATAATCCCAGATATCAGGCGGCGAAAAACGCCACTCATCTTCGGCAGGCAAATGTTCCAGTACCTCGGGCGGAATAGCCGTTTTGCCGATAATGAGCAGGGTTTCCGCCAGGGCTTTGACGCCGAGCCGGACGAGTCGTCCGCTGCCACCGTCGTGCCCGTGCCGGACGCGCATGGCAAGGCGGCGGAAGGTATGGATCACCCGCAGGGTATCGGGCTGAATGTGGAACAGGTGCCCGGCATAACTGATGCGGGCGAACAGCGTGCTGAAGGCCAGTTGCTCACGTTTGGTGGCTTCCACGAACACGTTTTCCAGCAGCGCCGTGAGGGCCAGCACTTTTTCGCGCGGGGTCCAGGCGAGGTGCGCGGCGATGCGGACGAGTTCGCGGTAGAGGAGCGGTACGGCTTCGGGCTGCATGATGGCAAAGGTCTAAAACCGCAACAACACCAGCCGCAATTTATTCCTGAATTCCGAGGGTACCAGGCATTCGCTGCCGTTCAGTTGCAGCGCGTCGCGGAAACGCAGGCGCAGGTTTTGCCCGAAGGTGTTCATCAGGCTGTTGCGGTCAAATTCGCCCACGGGGCTCACGACGTATTCGCTGCACGTGTTTTCGTATTTGATCTCGTCATTGAACATAAAGTGCAGCCTTTCGGGCGACATGAACATGAAATAAGAGGAAAACGTGGCCTCGTCGTCCTGGGAGTATTGTTTTTTATGCAACACGGTGGTCCAGTGTGGCTCGCCCGTGGGGTGCAGCGCCACGAGCAGCAGGTCGTCGTAGTAAAAATCCATGACTATGCGCATGCCGTCGCGCCAGAAGCCGCGGCCGGCGGCCGTGCCGCGCTGGATTTCGTGGTGGCGTTCGGCCACGATGAGCGCGCCGCCGTCGCGGCGCAGGATCACCTGTCGGATGTCGGCATCTGTAATGCCTTTGGTATCTTCCTCCACGTCTTTACGGCGCAAGATAGAGATTACCTTATCGGTAAACGCTTCTGATCGCAGGAACGGCGTCTGGCTGCCCGGCGTCAGTTTCAGGTAAAAAATACCGTTGGCGCGTTCGCGGTTTTTATCGGCATACAGGCCCGCCCCCACCAGCTGGCGGTTCAAATTGTCGTAGGCAAATTTCACGTCGTGCGTAAGAAAATCGGGCAGGGGCGCACGGGTTATCCGCTCGGAAGCGGCTTGCACGTGCAGGATCTGAAATTCGTGTTCCTCTATTTTGGCCTTGCGGTTGTTGCGCTCGGTCACCAGGAAAAAATCGCCGGCATTGCTCAGCGTTATGGCTTTGATGTTCGAGTCGAAGTAATTGTCTTCCAGCAGTACGGTTTTGTCCCACAATACCTGCATCTTATCGAGCATGAAACAGGTGGTTTCCATGCGCGGGCGTTCGGCGTTGTTGACGGCCACCAGGCAGTTTTTATCCTCGCTGAACAGGATATCCACGGCCGGCGGGGAGAAAATCCGTTCGCCGTAGTTTTTTACCGTCATGGTGTCGATCAGGTTGGCGCCAGGATCGTATTTGTGCACCCGCACGGTGGTCACGCCGCGCCGCCGGAACTTGTACACCACGGAAAAGTCGTTGCGGCCGCCTACCACGGCCAGTATCTGAATACCGTTTTTGTCGAGGTCTTCCAGTTTGCGGTTCCACGACATGCGCATCTGGTTGTCGAATGCCTGAATTTCGAACTCGTCGTATTTGTCGCGGAAAAGCAAAATGCGGTCTTTCAGCCGCCCGATCAGTTCGTAGCCGTAATCGTTGCGCAGGGCAATCGGTTCCGATATGATGACATTCCCCTGGCCGCTGGCAGCCGGGGCCGCACAACCGAGGCAAAAAAGCAGGAAAAACAGGCGGCAAACGGCGGTTTGCCGGGCAATTTGTGAATTTTTCATAATCCCTGACTTTGGGCTAAAATTTTTCCAAAAATGAGAAGATTTTTGCAAAAACGCCACACATGAATATCCTCATCATCAACGGCCCGAACCTGAATTTGTTGGGTCGCCGTCAACCGGAAATTTACGGACCATTTTCTTTCGACGATTATTTCAAGGGCTTGCAGGCGCAATTTCCTCACATGCATCTTGAATATTTTCAAAGCAACCACGAGGGCGCCCTGCTCGATAAACTGCACGGGGCCGGCTCCGAAGCCGACGGCATCGTGCTGAATGCCGGCGCGCTCACACACACATCCATTGCCCTGGCCGACGCCGTGGCGGCCATCCGCACGCCGGTGGTGGAGGTGCACATCAGCAATGTGTACAAACGGGAGCCCTTCCGGCACCACTCCTACCTGTCGGCTTGTTGCGAAGGGGTTATCGTGGGTCTTGGACTGGAAGGCTATCGCCTGGCGGTGGAGTGGCTGGTAAGGCGGACGAAGGTGTCGGAGAAATTGGAAGGCAAGGAATGATATCCGCTCCGGCCGGCATTTATGCCCGCTTGGGATTTCACGCCGATTATTTATTCTTTGCCTCGCTTGTCGGGATCCTTGTCGTTATCGTGTTAATTTCCCTGAATTTTTTGTAATAAAATTATTTCACTCGCTTCGCAAAGCCCGCACGGGATTCGCCAGGGCCGCCCGCACACTCTGCGTTCCCACTGTCAACAATGCAATACCAATGGCCGCGCAGCCGGCCAGCGCAAACATCCACCACTGCAATCCGATATGATAGGCAAAACCTGCCAGCCATTGGCTCATGCCCCACCAGGCCAACGGTGTGGCAATGACAATTGCCAGTACGACGAGTTTCAGGAAATCCTTGGCCAGCAGCCCCGCGATACCTGCTGCCGACGCGCCCAGCACCTTGCGGATGCCGATTTCCTTGGTGCGTTGCTCGGCGGTATAAGTCGCCAGGCCGAACAAACCAAGGCAGGAGATGAGGATGGCCAGGCCGG
>JAKLJF010000007.1:0-480 GCA_023151335.1 Thermoanaerobaculia bacterium
CCGGTACAGATTGTTAACTTTGCCTCATGCCCGAAAGCAGGAAAAAAAATATCGCCTCCATTGTCTCCGACTACGGCAGGCGACTTTTTCGTTTCGTACGGGGCCGGGTGAACAGCGAGGAAGATGCAGAAGACATCATGCAGGACATTTGGTATCAGCTGAGCCGTCTGACCAATCTCGACGACCTGGAAAACGCCGGCGCCTGGCTGTATCGCGTGGCACGAAATAAAATATCCGACCTGTACCGCCGCCGGCAGCCGGATGATCTGGAGCAATACGGCTATGAAGATGAGGAGGGCGAATGGCAATTCAAGGATATTCTCCTGATGGACGCCGGCGGCGACCCCGACCTGGCGCTGTTCAAAGACCTTTTCTGGAGAGAATTGCTGACGGCACTCGATGAACTGCCCGAAAGCCAACGGCAGGTTTTTATCCTGAACGAACTGGAAGATTTAACTTTACAGGAAATCGCCGACCAGA
>JAKLJF010000007.1:490-12693 GCA_023151335.1 Thermoanaerobaculia bacterium
ACCTCAAAACCATTATCAGCCGCAAAGGGTATGCGGTGAAACACCTGCGTAAAAAACTGGCTTATCTGTACCAGGAACTAAATCTTTGAACTACAATGGAAAAGGCACAAAAATATTCCCGGCGCAAATTCAGGGCATTTTTCGGAGTTTTTATCGTGGCCAGCATCCTTGTGCTGGCCGCGGCGGTGATGTGGCTGTGGAACGCTATTTTGCCCACCGTGACGGGTGTCCGGCCACTTGGCTATTGGCAGGCGCTGGGCCTGTTGGTGTTGTGCCGCATTTTGTTCGGCGGGTTTCATTTCGGGCGGCGGAGCAACGGCCCGCCTGCCTTTGTCCGGCACCGTTTCGGGGAACAGTTTATGAACATGAGCGATGAGGAAAAGGCTGCCTTCCGGGAGGAGTGGAAGGCGCGTTGTAAAAAAGATTAAAAATTTTAAAGTAAAAAAAAGGCTGGCTCGTCTTCCTGATCAAACAAGCATTTTTTCAGGATTTAACATTTAAAATTATCATGAGTCAGTCCATTTTAAAACCGATTCTTTTCGGTACGCTCTTCGGGGCGCTTGCCTTTCTGATGCCTTTCTTTTTACTGAAGGTCTTATTCTTTTTCCTGATTGCCGGGGTTTTGTTCCGCGTATTTGCACGGCGGCGTTTTGGCCCGCGCGGCGGCGGTTATCACTTGGCCTTTGCCGACCGGATCCGCAATATGAGCGATGAAGAATACGCGGCCTTCAAGAACCGGTATCAGCACTGCCGCGGCAGATACGGTTGGCAGGAACCGCAAACCCCTGCTTCCGACAACCCGGCCGCTACCACGGCATAACCCCCGATTCAACTTTTTCACATCATTTTCACTACCATTATGGAAAGAAGAAACAGATTTCTAATCGGCTTTGCTGCCGCCGTTATTACCTTTGGCAGCCTGATGGCTTTTGTCGGGCGAGGGCACTTTCATCACCAGGGACGTTTTTACCGGGATAGTTATGAATGCGGCCCCGGCGGTCATGGCTTCCGGGATGGCGATTGCTACAAACACCCGAAGAATGACCGGGAGCAGGCGCCCGAAACGCCGCAGAACTCCGGAAACGATCAAAAGCAGTAAAAGGTCAGGGGAGACCGTCTCGCAAGTCCTCTTTGCGACAAGGAGGACTTGCGAGACGTACTTCGTGATAGCGGGATGCCGGAACTTTTTTCCAGGCCGGCTGAAAAAAACGCAAAGCGTACGGAGTAGCGCAAGAATTACCGGGGGCAACAGCGGTTGGGAGCGGTGTTCGAACAGGAATATTAAGTGACGAAAACAGGGAGCAATATAGGTATTCCGGCTCGGAAAGTTAACTTTGCACCATGATCGAATCTTTGCAAATAAAGAATTTCAAGTCTATCCGGGAACTTACAATCCCTTGTCGTAAGCTCAATATTTTTATAGGCGAACCGAACAGTGGTAAGAGCAATGTTATCGAGGCATTGGCTTTGAAAAGCCAAAATGCGTTTTCAGCAGATCAATTGAACAAAGATATTTTCAGATATAAGACGGTTGGCGATCTTTTTTTTGATTTCAATATAAGCAACCCTATCGAGGTAATAACGGATGGCATGAAAACCAGATTAAAATATGCCGTTCGAACTGATAATGCGCCCGAAAATCAATTTAGTTTTATATTAGATGAGACAAGCGGCGAAGAATACAGCATTAAAATTACACATAATGGCAAGGTAAGCAACTATCCCCCTAATCAATCTGCCACCCAATTTCGTTATTACGAATTCAAAAGATTATCTCAATTCACGCCCGGATATACACCGCATCTGTCGGTGCCCTTTGGAGATAATCTTCCCGGCCTGCTGTTGGCAAATAGCGAATTTAAAAACTGGGTATCTGAATTCCTCAGGTCCAAAGGGCTCAGACTTACTTTAAGGCCAGTTGAAAGCGACATTGCCGTGAGTAAATTTGTAGACGAAGAGATTTACAGTTACCCGTATTTGTCTATTTCTGAAACGTTGCAACGGGTGATATTCTATATGATGGCTATTAAAAGCAATCAAAACGCGGTACTTTTATTCGATGAACCGGAATCAAATACTTTTCCTTTTTATACAAAGTTTATAGCCGAACGGATTGCATTAGACGAATCCAACCAGTTTTTTATTACGACGCACAATCCATATTTGTTACTCAGCCTGATCGAAAAATCACCACTCGAACAAGTGAATGTAGGTTTAACGGAAATGGACAACTATCAAACAAAAATTACCATTTTAAATAAAAAACAAATAGAGCGTCTGCTCGACCTGAACTCGGATGTGTTTTTTAATTTTTCCCAAATTATCAACCCATGAGAGAAGTCCATGTTGAGTGTTTCCCTGATGAAGTTTTGGTAAAAAAATTAGACATCGCCCGCAAGCAGATTATTCACCACTCCGGGAAATCGCGGGTATTTGCGAAACTCAAGAGTTCCAAAAAACAAATTGCGCTGGTAGATGAAGACCCTAACAGCGCTAAATGTGGCTATGAAAATAACCTGATTTTTGTATCCGAGGAATTCGGCATATCGGAATGGAGAGATAAATCCGAAAACAAGGTATTGGTTTTAAAGGGTAAACTTGAAGACTGGATAATTGCTACTTGCAAAACTGCAAAAATAGATATACAGAAAGACTTTGGTTTACCCGCAAAGCCAAATGCATTGCATGAGGTTATCAATGATCGCATCGGCAATTTTGAAAAACTAATTGATTATTTGGTTGAACAGGAGAATTCCGGCCTTATGCAACTTAAAGACTGGTTAAGGTAACTGAACCCGGTCTTTTTGATGCTGTTCAGAATTTTATGTCACTATTCACAGATACTTTTGAAAGCGGTAACGGAACTTTTGCTTGGAAAACAAAGTTGCATTTGCTATTTCAATCAAATTTCTGATAATTTATCCCGCTATGGATTTCAAACTCAGACCCTTCTCGCTGTCCGACCTCGACGACCTGGTAAAACACGCCAACAACTTCAACGTATCCAAAAACCTGACCGACCGCTTCCCGCATCCCTACACGGAGGAACACGGCCGCGCGTTTATTGAAATGACGCTGGCATCCGATCCCATTACGGTTTTTGCCATTACCGTGGACGACCGCGTCATCGGCGGCATCGGCCTGCACCCGCAGCACGATATTCAGCGCTACAATGCCGAAATGGGCTATTGGCTCGCCGAACCTTATTGGGGAAAGGGCATCGCGACGCGGGCTGTCAAACAAATGATCGATTTCGGTTTCCAAAACCTGGAAATCAACCGCATATTTGCGCGTCCGTACGGCTCCAATCTCGCGTCGCAGCGGGTGCTGGAAAAGGCGGGATTCCGGCTGGAAGGCCGTTTTGAAAAAACGCTGATCAAAAACGGCATTTTTGAAGACGAACTGATCTATGCCGTCCGCCGCCCCAACCAATGACGATCAATGACGATATGAACATCAGCCGCTACACCATCCACTCCGGAAACCTGAAAAACCTGCGCCTGCGGGAAGATACGCTCACCCCCCCTGCGCCCGGAGCAGTCCGGGTGGCCGTGAAAGCCGTGGGGCTCAACTTTGCCGACGTGTTCGCCATCTGGGGCTTGTACAAAGCGGCGCCTAAAACCGAGTTTACACCGGGTTTGGAGTATGCAGGCGTTGTGGAAGCCGTGGGCGAAGGCGTCACCCATCTGCGTCCCGGCGACCGGGTGATGGGTGTCACGCGCTTCGGTGGCTATACCACGGGCATAAACATCGACGCCCGCTACGTGATCCCCCTACCCGCCGGGTGGGATTTCAACACCGGCGCCGCTTACCTGGTGCAAACGCTGACGGCCTGGTACGGCATGTCGATGCTGGGCGATATTCAGAAAGGCCAGACGGTATTGATCCACAGCGTGGCGGGCGGCGTGGGCCTGCAAGCCCTGAAGATCGCCAAAGCGCTCGATTGCTTCGCGGTGGGTACGGTGGGCAACCCCGGCAAGGTGGACCTGGCGCGCACCACCGGCTGCGACCGGGTGCTGGTGCGCGGCCCGCAATTTGAGGCAGAACTGCGCGCGGCGCTTGGCGACCGTCCGCTCCATCTGGTGATGGACACCGTGGGCGGGCGCTATTTCAGCATTCCTTTCCGGATGCTGGCGCCTATGGGCCGCCTGATCGTGGTAGGTTCTTCCCGCTATGCCAGCGTGGGCAACCGGCCCAACATTTTCAACCTGTTGCGGCACTACCTGACCCGGCCGAAAGTGGATCCCCAAAATTTGCCCAACCAGAATAAAGGGCTGTTCGGCTTCAACCTGATCTACCTGTACGAACGCGCCGACCTGATGCACCAACTGTTGCAGCAACTGGATCAATTGAAACTGGCCCCCCCGCACGTGGGCCATGTTTTCCCGTTTGAACAACTGGCCGAAGCCACGCGTTTGTTTCAAAGCGGTAAAACGGTGGGGAAAGTGGTGCTGACGGTGGACGGTAGCGCTACAGTTTGAGTGCTGGTTTTGGATGCCTGGAATTGGGCCGTTTATTTATACCAGGAGATAGTTTTGTTGAAATAATGCGTATCAGAATATTGCTTGCGGTTTTCCTTGGGGTACTATTCCTTGTGGCCTGCCATTCTTCGCCTTCAGGGCCGGACGGCAATGCCACTGCTCATAATGATACTTTGGTAAGCGCCCCCCTGCCGCTGCGCCGCCCGCTGTTCACGTACGTTGTTCCCCGCGAGATCCGCGTAAAAGATTATTTCCGTTTTATTGACAGTCTTGTCAGCCGCTACGACAGCCTCACGCCCTACCCCCTGACTGAGCACCTGCTGGTGCGCGCCAATCCGTGGATCATCGATACCCTGGTAGATACGGACTATTACCGGCGCATGGAACGCGGCGAATTCGTGTACGATCAAAAAAAAATGCCGGTATTACACGCCGGCGACACCCTCGTCATTCCCGATTCCCTGCAAGGCCGGGAACTGCTCGACCGAATGGCTCGGACCTGGCTTGATCTGAATATCCCCGAATTTACCCTGCGGGTGGTGGAAGGAGAAGATACCATCCATTGCATGACCGTACGGGTGGGCCAAAATAAAAAACGGTATCAACAGGCCATTGGCCGCGTGGAAGACCTGCGCACCCAGCCCGGAGTGGGTAAAATCGTCCGGATCAACCGGGAACCCTCGCTATTTATCGACCCCCATACCGGCAAAAAATACAAAGACACCAAACGCGACGACGGCAGGAGAACGCTGATGCCGATGATCCCCTGGCTGGAAACGGAGATCAACGGCATCCGAATGGGCCAGATGATACATCCCACCACTAACCCCGAAACGCTTGGCAGGGCCTACTCCAACGGCTGTATCGGTTGCACCGAAGGCGAAGCCTGGCGCCTGTACTATTTCGCCCCCGTAGGCACCAAAGTAGTCATTCGCTATGACCTGTTGCTGATCAGCCCGGCGGGCGATACCACGGTACTGCGGGATATTTACGGGTGGGGAGCGGGGAGCGGGCAGTAGGCGGTGGGCAGTGGGCGAGATGAAAAACGGAATATATATTATAAAAGCGTCCGGCGAAAAGGCCGAATTCGATCCTCAAAAGCTGTTGCGTTCCCTGCGGCGGGCCGGGGCCGGGCGTGAACGCGCCGATGCGATTGCGCGGGCGGTGGCGCGGGAAATCCGGGACGGGATGTCCACCAAAGAGATCTACCAGCTGGCCCACCGGATGCTGCGCAAGGAACGCCATTCCGCGGCGGCCCGTTATTCGCTGAAACAAGCCCTTTTAGCCCTGGGGCCCTCCGGATTCCCCTTCGAGCAATTTATCGCCAAGCTGCTCCAAGCCGACGGTTACACCGTGGAAACCGGTCTGCTGCGCAATGGCCGGTGTATCGCCCACGAGATCGATGTGTTGGCCCGCGACGACAGCCGGGTGTTGTTCGGTGAATGTAAATACCATCAGCGCCAGAGCCTGATCAGCGACGTCAAGATACCATTATATATCCATTCGCGTTTCCGTGACCTGCAGGCCGGCTTTTTCAGCAACCCGGAATGGAAGGATTTCACTGTCGAGGGGTGGATTTTTACCAATACCCGCTTTACCGACGATGCGCTTCAGTACGGCCGCTGCGCGGGCATGCACCTCATCAGTTGGGACACTCCTTTCGACTATGGCCTGCGCGACTGGGTGGACCGCACCGGCCTGCATCCGCTCAGCTGCCTGACGACACTCACCCACCGGGAAAAAGAAATACTGTTGGAACATAAAATCGTTCTGACCAAAGACTTGCTGGCCAATCCCGACCTCCTTGATTCACTTCGTATGGCGCCCACCCGCAAACGAGGCGTACTGGAAGAAGCAGAACAATTGTGCTCGGCGCCAGAAGAAAAAACGGATTGATTCGTCCCAAAAATGTTGAAAAAAAGTAAAATCACTCATCACTCATCACTCATCACTACATAATACCTTTTCTTCAGCCAAAACGCCACGTTGACCAAGCCGATCAGCGCCGGCACTTCTACCAGCGGACCGATCACCCCCGCAAACGCCTGCCCCGAATGGATGCCGAAAACGCCGATAGCAACAGCAATGGCCAGTTCGAAGTTGTTGCCGGCGGCCGTAAAGGAAATAGCCGCGTTTTTGGAATAATCGGCGCCCATCGCCTTGCCGATGAAGAAACTTACCAAAAACATCACGGAAAAATACACCAACAGCGGCAGGGCAATGCGCAGCACATCCGCCGGAATTTGTACGATCAGTTCGCCTTTCAGGCTGAACATCACCACGATGGTAAACAACAGGGCGATCAGGGTGACAGGTGAAATGACCGGCACATATTTTTCCTCAAACCACACCCGGCCCTTGAGCCGGATCAGTGCATACCGGCTGACCACGCCCGCCATAAACGGAATGCCGAGGTAAATGGCCACACTTTCGGCGATTTGTCCGATCGTGATGTGCACATCCAGGCCTTTCAGGCCGAATACCGGCGGCAGCACCGTGATAAAAAACCAGGCGTATACGCTGAAAAACAACACCTGAAAAATGCTGTTGAGCGCCACCAGTCCGGCCGCGTATTCGCGGTTGCCTTCGGCCAGCTCGTTCCAAACGATCACCATCGCGATGCAACGCGCCAGGCCGATCAGGATCAGCCCGGTCATGTATTCGGGATAGTCGCGCAGGAAGGCAATAGCCAGAAAAAACATCAGCACCGGTCCGATCACCCAGTTCAGCAACAGCGAAACACGCAGGATCCTCGTGTTTTTAAACACTTCTCCCAGTTCTTCATAGCGCACTTTGGCCAGCGGCGGATACATCATCAGGATCAGCCCGATGGCCAGCGGAATATTGGTGGTGCCGCTGGAAAAAGTATTGATAAATCCGGCAGCCGAGGGAACGAAATACCCCAACCCCACCCCGGCGGCCATGGCAAGGAATATCCAGAGCGTGAGATAGCGGTCTAAGAAGCCGAGCTTTTTGCGGTTGGCGGCGGGTGTACAATTATCCATAATAATGTGGTCAATGTGGTCAATGGGGGCAATGTGGTCAATGGGCTTGCAAGGATGGATATCCGGAGGCCGGGTTTATACGCTACTGATGTGCTCCTGCACGAATTGCCTGCAATATGCCTTTATCATATCCCGTACTTTCCGGAACTCGCCCATAATTTCCTGCTCCGTGCCGGTAGCTTTGGCCGGGTCGGGGAAGTTGTGGTGGAACTTTTGCGCCTGTGTGGGAAAATATGGGCAACGTTCGCGGGCATTGTCGCAAACGGTGATCACATAATCGAACGGAATACCGGCATACTCGTCTACGTGATTGGACGTGTGGTGCGAGATGTCGATGCCGTCTTCTTTCATTATCGCGATGGCGCGCGGGTTCACGCCGTGCGTTTCCACGCCGGCACTATACACTTTTACTTTCCGGCCGCCGGTAAAATGTTCGAGGTAACCGTGGGCGATCTGGCTGCGGCAACTGTTGCCGGTACAAAGAACTAGTATATTTATCATCGTTCAGCAATTGCATTGAATGGCCCGGGCTGTCACCTGAAACAGCGCCTCAAACCTTGTTTTTACTTCCTCCCATTTTGAGATATCCAGGCAATAATTCACGTTCAAACCGCTGATCTCGCCTTTGATCAGGCCGGCATTTTTCAGTTCCTGCAAATGCTGGCAAACGGTGGGGCGGCTCAGGGGCAATTCGCCGGCTATGTCGCCCGAGATACAGGTCTTCTGATTGGCCAACAGGCGTATAATGGCAATACGGGCCGGGTGGGCCAGCAGTTTGGCAAAAGCCGCAAGCTCCTGTAAATCAGGCTCAAAGGCAGCAGTCTTGGCGTACATAACCAGTGCGTTTAATTTGTATGTCGCAAACATACGACATAATGGGATAAGCGGAAGGTTTAAATACCCGGTATTTGAAAATTTGGGTTATTTTTGTTCAAATTGTAAAAATTGTGGGAAGCCTGCAACAGGGGCCTGACAACACGACCATTTCAATCCGGCACAAGTTTCATGGCGGCAGTATGGAAATTAAATACCCGCGCCGCCTGACGGAAGCAGAATTTTACGAGTTCTGCGCCGAAAACCGCGATTTGCGGATTCAACAAGACAAAAAATGCAAAACATTCGCCCCGCTTGTTCCGGATTTCGTGATAGAAATCCGCTCTGAAAGCGACCGCCCCAGCAAATTGAAAAAGAAAATGACCGATACCTGGCTGGCTTACGGCGTGCGGCTCGCCTGGCTCATCGACCCGAAAGCCCAAAAAACCTATATCTATCGTCCGGGCAGACCCGCGGAAGAACTCAAAGGCTTTGAACGCACGCTTTCGGGCGAAGACATTTGCCCGGGCTTCGAACCCGATCTGCGAAAACTCCTTTGATCAATTTTTCTCAAAATAAATCGCCCACATCCCCCGCAAATCGCCCGGACTGAACCCCACCGCCCGGTCTTCAGGGTACAATTTCCGGATTTCCCGGTAATTTTCTTCCGCCACTGTTTCTCCTACCTTGCCGTGGCAGGCCACGCATTGCGGCAGGAGCAGGATGGGCTTGGCAAAGAGAACTTTACCCGGAGCCAGCACCACGGCGGTATCCGCGGTTTTCAGATCCCGGCCGCCGGCCTTCCATGCGGCAAACGTTTCGAAAAGCGCCTTTTCATTGGCATCGGGGGCATTGGCCGGATTGCGGTTTTGTTCGGCCACCCGGCGAATATGTACACCGTATTTTGCCGACAGGGAGTCGGTGAGCGCACCGGCGTTGGCGTGGCAGAATGGCAGGGCATACGCAACCCCGCCCTGTTCCAGCGCTTCCATCAGTTTTTGGCTCAGGGCATCAAAACCGGCTTTGGCGATGAGCCGCCCTTCGGCGCGAATGCTGTCGAGGGAGGGAGCGACGGCTGTAACTTCGCCGGAAGGACGGCCGCCGGTACAGGCCAGGTACAGGGCAAGCATCAGGGCGGAAAGTGCGCGTATTGTATTCATGGCTGCAGAAATGTTTACTTTTATTTTTTGCCGGTCAAATCCACTTTAAAAAAACGAACGTGTAATATATGCCTGCCAGCACAAACGTCGCGCCTGCTACATAACGCATTACTTTCTCCACGCGCTGAATAGCGTTGAAATACCGGCCTACCTTTTCAATGCTGAATGCGATAAGGTAGGTGAACAGCAGCACGGGCAAACCCGTTCCTAATGCAAAAATAAGCGGCAGGTACAATCCGTCGGCACTGGCCACCGTCATAGGCAACAGCATGCCAAAATAGAGTGCGCCGCTGTACGGGCAAAAAGCCAGCGCGAACAGCACGCCGAGCATCAATGCCCCCGTAAGCCCCCGGTTTTTAAAACGTTCGGAGAATTTTTCCGTGATATTCATTTTGCCTGGAAAATCCAACCTTATTACGCCCAGCATGAACAGGCCGATGATAATGAGTAATGGCGCGAGTAATTTTTCACCGTTGCCCTGAAAAAAACGGGCGACGTGAAATTTGCTGGCGCCCAGAAACACTACCAGGCCGATCAGGGTATAACTCAGCGCTCGTCCCGCGGTGTACAGTAAACCACTCCACAAGACCTGGCGTTTTTCCGTAAACCCTTTGGCAATGTAGGCCGTGGCAGTCACATTGGTAGCCAATGGGCAGGGGCTTACAGCGGTGAGCAGGCCCAGCGCAAAAGCGGCCAGCCAGGGGAGTTCCCGCGATTGAGCCAGTTCGTTCAGCCATTCCATAGATCAAAGCAACAGAAGATTTTTACGAATGGCGTTGCGCAGGAATTCTTTCAGTTTGGTCTCATTGTTCACGGCATACATAAAACCGGCCTCGGTGAGGTCGAGCGCCTGGCCTGTTTTGCCGTTGTAAACGAACAGTGCGGTACCGCTGGCCTCGAATTTTTCAGCCAGCCTGGTGTTTTTTGAATCGTCAACGTCAACGGCTCTGAACGCGACCTTACCGGCTTTCACTTCGTTGGCAAATTCCTGTTCCACCACATTGCGGGCGATGTTTTCGATGGCCAGGCAGGTTTTGCAGCGGTGAGTGGTATGAAAATCGATGACTTCAATTTTGGCAACACCGGAGGAGCCGACCCACTTTTGGGCTTCGCTTTTACCGGTGGTGAAGAGGAGGCCCATCAGAAGCAGGAGTTGCAGAGTAAGGCGTTTCATGTGTATGTGAATTTTTTTATAGCTTGACTAAAAAGATGCACTTTCACCGAAATCAGCGGAGGCAATCCGGCCGGCGTGGTACTTGTTCCGGAGCCGGTATGGCCGTTTGCAAGTCGGAAAGTTCGTGTATCGCTTGTGGGAGCACGACCATGTTCCATTGGGGCCGTCGGCGTTCTTTATACCCCGTATTTCAAAATAATCGCCATTTGTCCGGCATGGTATGCGGTATGCGAAACGATACGCCCCAGTGCTTCGGCTTTGGTTTTTGTGCCAAATTCTTGGGTATGGATTTCGTTCTGCCAGTCTTCATCGCTTTGGGCGAGTATCGCTTTTTGCAGGCAGTCGAAAGCGTATTGCTGGTATTCCAGCAATTCCTCCAGGTTGGTCCATTCGCCGGTGTCGCGCCGGGCAATGACTGTTTTGGCATGCACCTGAACACCCGGTTGAGCGAATACGTTTTTGGCGAACAGCAGTTCCACATCGGCGATGTGCCGGAGCAAAAAACCCGCGCTGTTAGGGCTGCTGCCCAGTCTTTTAGTCATGTCGGCTTCCGTCAGGTTTGCCAATTGATTGGAAAAACGGGTGCGGGCTTCCTGCCAGAGATCTATAAGCGTGTTCGTGTCCATATTGACAGTATTACAAGATTATATTAAAGATATATCCCGACAGAATGATACACCCTGCCACTACCCCGAAGAAGATGGCGATCAGTTTGCCGGTCATCACTTTTTTCAGCAGCGTAGCCTCCGGGATGGAGAGCCCCACCACTGCCATCATAAAAGCCAGCGAAGTGCCGATGGGGATGCCCTTCGTCACAAATACCTGAATGACCGGCACGATACCCGCCGCGTTGGCATACATGGGCACGCCCAGCACAACGGCCAGCGGCACGGCATACCAGGTATCTTTGCCTATATAGGTTTCGAAAAAGCCCTCCGGCACGTACCCGTGCATGGCGGCTCCGATACCAATGCCGATAATGACGTATGGGAACACGCTTTTAACGATCCCAAAAGATTCGTTCCAGATACCGGGTACGCGTTGTAAAAAAGTCTTTTTTTCCAGTTCATATGCCTCGCGTTCCTGTTCGGCACTGGCCTGGATTTTTCGCACCCATTCGGTGAGCAGGGGTTCGAGCTTCATTTTATCTAAAATGAAACCGCACACCATACCCAGCAGAATGCCGCTCGCCACATAGATCACGGTCGTCTTCAACCCGAACATACCGAGGAAAATGGCCACAGCCACTTCGTTCACCAGAGGTGACGTGATCAGAAAGGCGAAGGTGGCCCCCAATGGGATGCCTCCTTTGACGAAACCGATGAACAGCGGCACCGAAGAGCAGGAACAAAACGGCGTAACGGCTCCAAATGTGGAGGCGATGAGGTATTCGCCGCCGTATAATTTGTTGCGGCTAAGGAAATTACGGATACGTTCGACAGGGAAATAGGCATTCACAATACCCATCACGAAGGTGATGAGCAACAGCAGGAACAGAATCTTGATGGTGTCGTACACGAAGAAGTTGAGTGCGTCGCCCAAGTGCGTTGCCCGCGCTATGCCGAAAATG
>JAKLJF010000007.1:12703-22747 GCA_023151335.1 Thermoanaerobaculia bacterium
TAAGCCAGTCGGCGAAATATTGAATCCAGTCGAACATGGATTATGCCAGTAAAGCTTTCACTTCCGCGCCCGAAGGCACCCGGCCTTTGATCCTGACCTCTTCGTCGATCACCAATACCGGGGTCACGAGTACGTTGTATTCCATTATTTTTTCAATGTCTTCCACCTTTTCTATGGTCGCATCGATACCCATCTCGGCAACCGTACCGCGGACGACAGCTTCCACCTGCCTGCATTTGGCACACCCCGTGCCGAGGATTTTTATGTTTTTCATAATACAAATCGTTATTAGTATTTCGCAAAATTACGAATAAGTGGGGCTAAAAAAATATGACCGAAGTCATACAGTCGAATGATCCCAAAACCACACTGGTATGCAAAACTGAAACCCCAAGCCGCAAACACCGGCATCATGTCATAGACAGCATTTTTCAGTGTCGGTAGCGCTCTTTGCAGCAGCGGGCTCATGCCCGAACAGATCGCCAAAAAGCACTTTGGCTTCTTCCCAATTGGGGCGATTGATACAATATTTTATGGTAGGCGGGTTCACTTCTCCCTGGATCAGGCCGGCGTCTTTGAGTTCGTTGAGGTGTTGCGAGACGGTTGAAGCGGCAATGGGTAATTGCTCCACGATATTGCCGGCAAAACAGGCGCATTGTTTGTCCAGGAAACGCAGGATAAAGATGCGGGCGGGATGACCCAGCGCCTTTGCGTAACGGGCTGTCTTTTCGTCTTCTGCAGGGTAAGGTTTTGATTTGGCAGACATGATCCGGACAAATTTTCGTAAAAGTACGAAATATTTTGCATTTCTCCGGTTAGCCAGGTGGACTTAACTTTGCCCTACCAAAACTGTTTCAATGCGCCGGAAATGCTTGTTTTCCCTGTTTTGTTGGTGTGTATGGTTATCTGGCGCCGGCATTCAACTCTCCGCTCAAAACGGCCCCTACTCTTTTATCCACTACGGCACCGAACAGGGACTTTCCAATGATCACATCAGCTACGTGGTGCGCGATCGCCCCGGCTTCGTATGGGTCGGCACGATCAGCGGATTGAACCGCTTCGACGGACGCCGTTTCCGGGTGTTCAAACACGATCCCCAGGCGTCCAACAGCCTGCCCGGTGATTATATTTCCGGACTCAAGGCCGGTCCCGACGGCTGGTTGTGGGTATCCACCAATCAGGGCCTGTGCCGGCTCGATCCCGAGCGCCTGCACTTCGAGCCGGTACTGTTGCCCGGCGACCGGGATTCGGCGGCGAACGATCACCTGGTGGGGCCGGTCGGTTTCGATTCGCGGGGGCGCGCCTGGGTGAATGGGAAAAAAGCGCTTTATTGCATTGACCTGAAAGCGGGTAAAACCCTGAAATATCAACCTGCAATCGGCAATTACGGCCCGTTTCCGGTGCTCATCGACCATTACGATAAAATTTGGATAACGGCAAATACCCGCCTGTATCGCTTCGATCCGGACGCCCGGCGCACTTATGCCTATCCCGATAGTGTCAGCTCTTTGACGGCCATGCAGGTAGTGGAAGATCACCGGCACGACATCTGGCTCACGACCTGGGACAAAGGTATGTACCGCTACAACCGCACGGCCGACAGCCTGGAACAGCACGTCAGCGGGCCCGCCCTGGGGCTCAACCGGCAAATCCTGCCGGATCTGACGCCCGCCGGAAGGCCTTTTTTCTGGGTGGGTGGCGGCCTGAGCGGCTTGTTCCTGTATTTTCCCGACAACCATCTCAGGCAGGATATGCCCTACGATTACCGCGATCCGTTCTCGCATAATGGCTTTTACACCACCTGTTTTTTTAAGGACGAACGCACCGGCGACGTCTGGATCGGTACCGAGATCGGCCTGGAGCACTATTCCCCGACAGCTATCCGCTTCGGGCGGGCGATCATTCCGGTAGAACCGGATTTCGGCCCTTTCAACCTCGTTTCCGGCGCCGTGCAGGACAATACCGATCCCGGCGGGCGGCGGTATTTTATCGGTGTCTGGGCCAACAACTTCTTCGCCTGGGACCGCCATACCAACCGCTTCAAACGCTACAGAACCGGCCATGAATTGCCGGTAATGAGCCAGGAAGTGTTTTCCATCATACAGGACCGTGAGGGTTATTTGTGGCTGACCCTTACCGGCGCTATCGCCCGATATGATCCGCGCAACGGCAAAACGATGCACCAGAAACCGCGTTTCCGGAAACCCGAACGGGCCAACAAAATACTGGCCGCCGTGCAGGATCGCAACGGCGGGATTTGGTTTGGCGCCAATGTCGACGGATTGTTCCGGTTGAACCCCCGGACGCAACAAGCGGAACGGGTACCCCTGCCCGACGAGGTGACGTTTCAGCCCACCGGCGATCTGTTCGTACACACCCTGGCCGCCGATTCATCAGGCCGCATCTGGATGGGCACGAACAAAGGCCTGACCCGGTACGATCCCCTTGGCAAAACGGCCCGGCGTTTCCTTATCCCGGGCAAACCGGATCCCTACGATTGTATCGGTGTCACCATAAGCCGTAACGGTCACATCTGGTGTACCGTGAGTAACTGGCTGATCGAGTTGGACACGGCCGGCAAGGTGCTGCAAACGTTCCGCCCCGAACAAGGCATCCGCTGCACCCGGGGCGTCTTCATTGTCGAAGATCATTCGGGCAATATCTGGTTTAACAGCGATTACCTGTTGCATTGCCTGGATATCCGGAGCAAGACCTTCAGCCACTACGGTCTGGCCGACGGTTTGTTCAGCAATGCGCCCACCGACGGACTAAGTATTTTGCCGAATGGCGAGATCATTGTCGGTTTTCAAAATGCCTTTAATTATTTTAATCCCGCCTCGCTGCGCCGCAATGCCACGCCGCCGCCCGTAGTCATTACTTCCGTTAAAATACTGGACCGGGAGCACCCGCCGGGAGAGCCGCTGGTGCTCCGGCCGGGCGAAACCATGCTGACCGTGGAGTTTGCCGCCCTGAACTTCAGTCAGCCGGAACGCAACCGTTATGCCTATAAACTGGAAGGTTTCGACCCCGACTGGAACTATACCGACCGGCCGGTAGCCATTTATACCAACCTCGACGGCGGTGAATATATCCTCCACCTGAAAGCATGTAATAACGACGGCGTATGGAATGAAACCGGAACCACGCTTGAATTCCGTGTCATTCCTCCCATTTACGAACGGTGGTACTTCTACCTGGCGCTTATCCTGCTGGGCGCCGGTATCACCTATGCCATCGCCCGTTACCGCTACCTGCAACGCCGCAGGCTCGATGTTTTCCGCCAGCGCCTGGCCCGCGACCTGCACGACGAAATGGGCAGCACCCTCAGCAGTATCCGCTTTTTCAGCGATTTTGCGCAAACCCAGGTGGCCGGCGCAAAACCCGAAGCGCTGCCTGTACTGCAACGCATCAGCCAGAGCGCCACAGCCTTGTCCGAAAGTATGCAGGATATCATCTGGGCCATGAAAAACCGACAGGATCACCTGGAGGATATCGCCAGCCGCATGACGGAGTTCGGGCTGCGCCTGCTGGAGGCGCGCGGTATCCGGTTTAAAACACGTATCGACGAACGTTTTCCGGTCAAACGCCTGGCGCCCGAACAACGGCGAAACCTGTACCTCATCTTCAAGGAAGCGGTCAATAATGCCGCCAAATATGCCGGCTGCAGCGAAGTGGAACTGGTGTTTCACACCGCCAACGGCATACTGACCCTTGAAATCAACGACAATGGCCAGGGGTTTGATCCCGACTCAAAAGAAGCCGGCAACGGCCTGTACAATATGCGCCAGCGCGCCGCCGAGATCGGTGGCCGCCTGGAGATCATTTCCGCCCCGGGCAAAGGAACGCGGGTAGTGCTCAGGGTTAAGTTGATTTAGTTCATTGAGTGATTGAGTGATTGAACAAATCACCCTTTTATGCTATTGGCCATCCGGCATAGCTTTCGCATTTTTGCTCCAATGGAAAAAAACATTCGCGTCATCGTTTTTGAAGACAACCGCGACCTGCGCGAGGGCATGATGTTTTTGCTTCAGGCTACTCCCGGGCTGGAACTGGCCGGCGCATTTGCCGATTGCCGCGACCTGCAAACGCAAATGGCTGACCTGCAGCCGGATGTGGTGCTGATGGATATCGATATGCCCGGCCTTACCGGAATCGAAGCCACACCGCTCGTCAAGGCGATCTGCCCGAATGCCCAAGTGGTGATGCTGACCGTTTTTGAAGACGAAGAAAAGATTTTCCAGGCGATCCGCAACGGCGCCAGCGGATACCTGCTCAAACGAACGCCGCCCGGCGAAATCATACAAGCCATTTTCGATGTGCATCAGGGCGGCTCGCCCATGACCGCGAGCGTGGCGCGCAAAGTGCTGCAATTTTTCCGGCAACCCGGCGAGCCCATTGCCAACGATTATCAACTTTCCTCCCGGGAAATCGATATTTTAAAGGGGCTCGTAAAAGGTTACTCCTATAAACTCATTGCCGACGAGCTGTTTATCAGCATCGACACCGTGCGCTCGCATATCCGGCACATTTACGACAAATTGCAGGTCAATTCCAAAACGGAGGCCGTCCTGAAAGCCCTCCGGGAAAAACTGGTGCCGGAATAGGGCAGGGGGTCATTGCGTCATTGGGCGTCATTGTTTCGGGAAAAACTGGCGCCGGAATCCCGGCTATTTCTCGTAAGACATTTAGAAATTCCTGCCGGAATCCACGGGGGAATGCCGCCTGCTGTTTTTCACACAAATATGCGATTTTCTCCTTCGGGCTTGCAACCGACCTTTGCACTGCCAAAATCAAGGAGTAAGCACCCACCGGAAACCGATTGAAAACTAAACCGGCAGCGCCCCCCTGCAAGCTTTGTTACACCGGCCGCTTTCGGGTGGCCATCGAAAATGATCTGCCATGATACAAAAACGCCCGTCCTGCTATTTTTTAATCTTCAGCGCCCTGCTTTTTCTGGCGCTGCTTGGCGCCACTTCCTGCGAAAAAAAGCAGGACGATAAAGCCTGGCAGTATTTTGGGGAAGCCAGCGTGGAACAAGCTGACAAGGCAGCGGAGGCAAGGCCCTAAGGCTTTGGTACCGTCAGCGCACCAGCGTCACATTCCCAAACAGCCTTCTTTTTAAGCCTTCCCCAAAGAACTCCGTTTCCATTTCCAATATCCACACAAAAACGCCCGGCGGCAGTTCTTTGCCGCGAAAACGACCATCCCAGCCGGCCTCCGGGCTTTTGGAGGCAAACACCTGGTTGCCCCACCGGTCGAAAATATTCAGCCGGTATTGCCGGAACACACAATGGTGAAATGGCTGAAAACGGTCGTTTCGCCCGTCGTCGTTCGGTGAAAAAACGTTGGGCACGTACACCGGGCATTCCGAACAAGTGATCAAATCCACCCGCACACTATCTGAAAATACACAATTTCCGTCCTGCGCGGTGACGGTTACCACGTAGGTTCCGGCACCGGATACGGTTATTTCCGGCCGGTTCGGGCCCGTGTTCCAGCGCCAGGCGATATAAGCGCCGGCAGGTTGCACGGCAAGGAGGAGCGTACTGTCGCGGCAAAGCAGGGCATCCGGCCCCAGCTCCGGCGGATAGGCTACCTGCACCCGAAGCGATGCCGTATCGCTGACACAGCCGGCAGGACTTTCCACGATGTACAGGTAGTTGCCGGCTGTGTCATTTTCCGGAAAAAAAGAAGAATTGCCCGAAACGAGCGGTGGCGACCAGCGGCCATCGCTGGAAATATCAGGGCCGAGGAAATCGCGCAGATCCTGCGCCGCGTCGTAGGCACAAAAGTTTACCGAGCCATCCGTTCCGGCAAACCCGGCCGGAAACCAGGGCACAAAAGCCCGTGCCCGGGCCGTTTCGCCGCAAAAAGTGTACACCCGGTTGTCAACAATGCGAACGGCACGGGTGGCATTCTGAAGCGTATTGCGGTAGCGGACGAGCAGCAGGGCCGCCTGAAAATCGGTGGCAACGGCCATGCCGGCGTTGCGCAACACCAGGCGTTGCGAACCGTTGCCGGCCACCGTCAGCGCGGGCGGCCAGGCCGGCAGGCGCAGCGATTCGGCGGGGCCGTCGAGAGGGTTCAGGATTTCCACGACCAGGGAGTCGATCCGTGTTTCGGCCAGCAACAATAAGTCGGTATCGGCCACGGGGCTTTCGCCGCTGCACAGGCTGTCGGACTGAAAATCAACCGATCCCGTGGGCGTAGTACTGTCGTTGGCGTCGAGGTCGAAGGCAAAAATACTTTCCAGTATCACATTGTCCAGGCCGCCCTCGTCGTCGCCCAGGGAAAGGTATTCTCCGCGGATGCGCAGGGCGGTCAGGTTCGATAACACGGCCCGGAACTGCGCCTGACTCGGCGCCGCGCCGTTCAGGTTGCCCATTCGCCAGCCGGCATTTTCGCGCAGCGGCACGTCGTAGTGGGTCCAGTTGGGGCCCGGATCGCTGGGCGTATTAAATACCAGCTGTATGTTCCCGGACACGAGTGTTACATCGGGCCGTGTAGGATTGTTGTTGACTTCCGAGGCCGTAAGGTCGAAACGCAAAAAGTTGCCGTAAGCCGTGCACTTGTTGCCGAGGAATTGCGCCGGAGCCACCCACTGCCAGGTGCCGCCCGTGGAAGCGTCGATGGTGCGTACCCATCCGCCCGGATTGCCGCCCGTGGGAAACCAGGCCGGCACGGCACTGAGCGGATCACCCGTGGCGCGCCAGCCTTCGTCGCCGGTGTCGAAGCGGCTTTCCTGGGCACAAATAATCGCGGGTAAAACCAGTACCAGCGTCATGTTTACGAAACTTTTCAAGTTTCGTAAACATGAGCACAGCGCCATTATCGAACGTTTAACATTAATAAGCCAGATCAAGGACAGGGAAATTTCCGGTAAATGTAAACAGGATGCTCCTGCCGGTTCCCGTGGTTTTATACCAAATGTCCGGCATATCCATAAAAAACACCACAACAGCAGGGATTAAGTCTGCCTTCCGTTTCGTAAATCCGCGGAAATTTGCACGACAAAAAGATCGATATGTTTAATAATTGGGATTTTATGCGCCTGCTGCGGGCCGGGCTGGCCGGGTGGGCGTTTTGGCAGGCCTTTGCTACCGGCGAATGGATATTTTTGTTACCCGGCGGTATTTTGGGCCTGCAAGCCATTTTTAATATTGGCTGCTGCGGCAGCGCCGGTTGCTACGCCCCGCCTTCGCGCGCACGGCAGGAAACAGGTACTGAATCAGTCGTGGCGGAAGAGGTGAAATGAGTATTGCGTGATGACAGTAGTTTTTGACAATAAGGTATTTTTAGGTGATCATAACGGCGCATCGGATGATGCGCCGTTTTTATTTTTCGCCCTACATTTAGGCCCTTTATTGCCCGTTCCCGACCCGGATGTCCGTTAACGAGTGCCCGACATTATCCGTAAAGATTTTCGTCCGGGCAGCGGCGCGCATTTTCCCTTGTTGGAATACCCGGTATATGCGACCCCTCCGATGTGGACTTCCGGCGATTTCCGGGCCAGCGATTTTGCCGTCATGCGCGATTATGGCGTGGAGTATGGTACAATCAACTTGCCACATAATACCGCGCTCCCAGCGTCACGCCTTCCGTGCCCACGCGGTGCAGTCCCCAGCGGCCCGGTTCTTTGAACAGCGGCTCCTGTTGCGCGCCGGTATGCAGGGCTTCGTATTGTTCGTAATTGATGGCTTGCCGGCGGGCCAGTTTGTCGAACACGCGGAAGTGTCGCACTACCGCTGTCCACTGCGGTTGCAAAACGGCCTCAAAAACTTTGGCCTTCGAACCGCTGCCATAAGCGACGAAACCGAAACGTTTGCCGCTCAGCGGGCTGTTGTCGTTCAGGTCGCATTCAAGGGTACTCATCAGGGCCAGGAAAATGGATGCGGTGTACAGGTTGCCCATTTCGCTGCTGCCGCGCTGGGCTTTTTCCAATTTTTCCTGCACAAAACGGCGGTACAGCGGCGATTCGCTCACCGATTTGAGGAAACCGGCCCAGGCCTTGTCGAAGGACTTGTCGTCGGCGAACTGTTCGCGCCGCGGCTCTTCGAAGCCATAGCGGCCGGCGTCTCGCGGCCATACGCCTTTGGCTTTGCGCTCCTGCACAAAATTTTCCACGTACATCCGTTTGGCGTGGAAGGAATAGGGCAGGTGAAAGATCATGCGGGCCCAGCGTTCGCTCAGGGCGCGATATTGATCGGGCCGGAACAGGCCCGCATCGAGGGCGCGGCGGCGGAAATCGGCCAGCGCCTCGGTCATGCGGTTTTGGTAGCACTGGTTGGAATATTGCCCGTCGAACACCGGCGTGTCGCTGTAGCGTTCGCGGCGGGGTTTGTAGAAGTCGTGCACGTTTTCCATGGCCACGCCGAACAGGCGGCGCACCCGGAGCAGGCGCGGTTGCCAGCGCACCAGCATGGCCACGGCGCCGGCGCCCTGCGTGTATTCGCCCGTGGAGCCGAGTTCGTATTTGGCGATGTCGGAGGCCACCACGATAGCGATGTTGTCCCGGTCGGTGGCTACCCAATCGAGTGAATTATGCAGGGCGTCGGTGGCGCCGATGCAGGCAAAAGTCATGTCGAGCACGTCGCAATGGCGCAGGCAGCGGGGGCCATACCGTTCGGCGAGGCGCTCTTCCACCATCCCCACGGCATAAGTGGCGGTGGGTTTGGCCATGTCGAGCGCGCTTTCGGTGCCCAGGTAAATGCGGCCGATCCGGCGCGGATCGAGGCGGTTGCGTTCGATCAGTTCGGCGATGGTTTCGGCAGCCATGGTGGCGGCGTCTTCGTGTACGTCGGGCAAGGCCATTTTGAAAAGGCCGAGGCCTTGTTCGAGTTTTTCGGCGGGTAAGTTCCGCTTCTCCGCGAGGGTACGGATATCGAGGTAGAGTTTAGGCGCGTAAAACGCCATGTCGTCGATACCAACAGGCAGCAATCGTTTTGCCATAAAAAAGGTTTGTCGCCCCCGGCGGTGGCGCGCCGGTGGTCGGGTGGTGAAAAACAGGATGTCGATTAGGAAACGATGATCGCTTTGGTGTTAGCAGCGGTGTTATCCGGTGGGCAGCGCGCCTTGCGGCGCATGGATCGCGGGGCAAAAATACGTTCTTCCGGGAAATTACGGTTGTGGAAAATGAAATTGGGGAATGGAACGCGCGGCGGGGAAAAAGGTTGAAAATTGGTGTGCGGTTTTTTATTTTAACACTACCCCTCATGGCCACTCCCGCTCCCGCACGGCCACCCATTGGATGCCCGGCGCCATGCGTTCGAACCATTTGAGCGAGGCCTGGGTTTTGTCGCCCGTTTGGGTGTCGCACTTAAAAAACAGGTAGTACAGTTGCAGGCAATGCCCGACCCGTTCGAGCAGGGCGCGCAGCGATTTATGCCGGTGCTCGCGACCGAAGTGTTCGTGTTTTTGCGCCAGCCAGGCGTAGTAAGCGTCGTCGTGGGTTTCGATCACATCCAGCACGGAGCGGTCGGAGCAGAGCGGTTCCATAAAGCGGCGGGCGATGAGGCCGTGATGTTTGCTCCAGTCGCGGGGCCGGGAGCGGTCTTCGGCGTATTTGAAGGTATCGTGCGCGAAAGCGATGAGGCGCAACTGCCGGCGCATGGTCTCGTCCAGGCCGGCGATCTGGTCGATATTGTCGAGCACTTCCCGGACGTGCAAAGCTACCTTTCCCTCCGGATGCCCGAAACGCGGCTCGCCCCACAGCAACCCCTGCCGGAATTCCGGGAAGGTCAGCAGTTGCTTTTCCAGCGGCGTTTCCGGGAGCAACAGCGTGTCCAGTTCGGGTGGGTTGTCCAGTGGCAGGCGGTTCATTCGCAGCGTTTGTCGGTGGGTTGCACATGGGTGCAAATGGCGTCGCAAAGAACGCAAAAAATTCTGTGGACAAAAGTACGCCGGAAAGGAAAGTGGAGCATACCGGACTCGAACCGGTGGCCTCTACGATGCGAACGTAGCGCTCTAGCCAACTGAGCTAATGCCCCTTCTATTGTGCATACCGGACTCGAACCGGTGGCCTTCCCGACTGGCGAGTCGGGACGC
>JAKLJF010000800.1:0-2604 GCA_023151335.1 Thermoanaerobaculia bacterium
TACGTTTCATGAGCGACTGCAAATTGTTTAGGTCAAAACTGCTGCAAAAGTACGGAAAAAACGGGGAACGGAGGAAAAGGTTGCGGCGTTTGGGTTTAATGAGGCGTTAACAGAAGGCGCCAGTCGAGGTTTTTTACTAACGGATACTCTCATCCGAAACCCGGATGATTGACCGTCTGCATCGCTTACTCGGTAAGAGGCAAAGGAGTAAACGGATTACCCGTATTTTGCAGCCGTTCGCTCCTGCTAAAGCCCCCGCTATGAAACGCCTGACTTGTATTATATTAAGCGTTGTTTTTGTTCGGCTTCTGCCCGCCCAACCCTACAACTTCATCACCTATTCCCTCGACGAAGGCCTGCCCCAGTCGCAGGTATTCGCCCTGTGCCAGGACGCCCGGGGTTACCTCTGGACCGGCACCCAGGGCGGCGGGCTCAGCCGTTTTGACGGAATGAAGTTTGAAACCTTCACTACGGCCGACGGCTTGCCATCCAATTACATTCATTCCCTCCTGGCCGATCAACAGGGTCGCCTCTGGGTCGGTACTGACAATGGCCTGTGCCGCTTCGACGGTCACCGCTTCGAACCGATCCGGCTGGGCGCCGGCACTACCGTTGTACACGCCCTGGCTTTGATGGAGAAAAAAAATGTATGGATCGGCACCAACAGAGGTGTTTTTTCCTGTCTGGCCGGCGGGCAGCTTGCCAAACCGGTAGCCCTTCCCGGAAATGAACCGCCTCCGGTGGTGACGGCGCTTTTTCCAACGGAAGAAGGCGTTTGGGTGGGCAGCGACCGGGGCGCCTGGCTGCTCGGGCGGCAAAACCGCCGCCTCGGCATGAAAGAAGGACTGGCCAGCAATGCCGTCCTGGCCATTGCCCGCGACGGACAAGAACGGCTTTGGATCGCGACGGTAGGCGGTATAACGGTTTTCGACCAGGCCGGACGACTGGTGCTGCAAAAACTTCGTGCACCGCAATTCTACCGCCCCAGTTCCCTGCAACCCGACGGCAGCAACATGTGGATCGGCACCTCCAGCTTTGGTCTGCTCCATTACAACCCGACTGACTCCACGCTGATGCAATTTACAGAAAAAGACGGCCTGCCGCACCAGTACGTCCGCTGCCTGTTGCGCGACAACGCCGGTCAGCTCTGGGCCGGCACCTCGGGCGGCGGCCTGGCCCGGCTCTCGCAGCAGCCTTTCCGCCACTTCGACCAAAGCCGCGGGCTGGCGGGCAACCGCGTGTACGCCCTGCACGAAGACCGGCAGGGCCGCATCTGGCTGGGCGTGTCGCAAAACGGCCTGCAAATGCTCGACTCTACCGGTTTTCACGCCTTTACCCGCGACAGCGGTTTTCTGCAGATAAAGTGCAAAACCATCGCCGAAGATGCCGGGGGCAACCTTTGGGTAGGCACCGAAGGCCGGGGCATCGCCGTGTTCGACTCGGCAGGCATGCACCGGCTCAACCGGCAAAACGGCCTGCCTGGCGACCTGGTGCAAACCATCCTGCGCGGCGATAACGGAGAAATGTGGGTGGCCACGCTTACCGGCGGTATCGCCCGTGTGACGCGTATGCCCGACGGGTTTTTTATGGTCAAAACTTATGGAATTCCGGAGGGGATGCCCCATTTGCAGGTGCAAACACTGCACCGCGACGCAGAAAAACGGATATGGTTCGCCACCCAGTCGGGCAGGGTCGGTTTTATCCAAAACAGCCGGGTGGAAAAAGTATTCGGCCCCAAAGAGGGCCTGCCCGGTGTGCCGGTGCGGGTGCTGGCCTCCGACAGTCGGGGGCGGATATGGGCCGGCACAAAGGGAGCCGGCCTGTATTCGCTCGACCTGCGCGACAAAAATCTGTCATTTCAGCAACCAGAGGACAACATTAAACTTCACTCGCCCAATATTTATATCCTGCACTTCGACAGCCAGGGCAACCTTTGGGCCGGCAGCGAAACGGGTGTGGACAAACTGAGTTTTTCATCGACAGGCGCTGTTACCGATATTCAGCATTATGGCAAAAACAACGGCTTTCTGGGCATTGAAACCTGCCACGACGCCGTGCTGGAAGACCGCGCCGGCCGGCTTTGGTTCGGAACCATGAACGGACTCGTACAGTATACCCCCTCCCATTGGGAACGCCAGCCGGTAGCCCCGGTGTTGCACCTGGAAACCGTTTCTTTGTTTTATAAACCCTTGTCCGAAACAGCCTACGCGGGCTGGCTGCGCCCCGACGGTCTGCTTGCCGGGGTTCTTGAACTCCCTTACCACCAAAACCACCTGAGTTTTGCTTTCCGGGCCGTGGATTTGAGCAGTCCGGAAAATATACAATACCGCTGGCAGCTGGAAGGCGCCGGGAACGGCTGGTCGCCCCTCTCCGCCCAGGAACAGGTGAACTATGCCAACCTCTCTCCCGGCCAATACACCTTCCAGGTGCAGGCAACTACCGATGGTCAGTTGTTCAGCGCGCCGGTGGCGGTATCCTTTTTGATAAAACAACCTTTCTGGCAGCTGTGGTGGTTTCAATTGTCGCTGGCCCTGGCTTTAGCGGCAGTTGTTGCGCTGGGTATCTGGAACTGGTCGCAACGCCTGAAAAAGACCGAGCTGGCCC
>JAKLJF010000800.1:2614-2862 GCA_023151335.1 Thermoanaerobaculia bacterium
CCGCCGGGAAAAACTGGAAGTGGAAAACCGGCTGTTGCAACTGGAGCAAAAAGCCCTGCAACTGCAAATGAACCCCCACTTCATTTTCAACGCCCTCACGAGTATTCAGGCCCTGATCACAGAACAGAATTACCCCACAGCCCGGCAGGAGATCAACCAGTTCGCCAAACTGATGCGCAGTATTCTGGCCAATTCGCGCCGGCAAACGATCAGCTTGCAGGAAGAAGCGAATACCCTGGAGCAGTACC
>JAKLJF010000801.1 GCA_023151335.1 Thermoanaerobaculia bacterium
CCGTAATTATACACCCGGTCGAGGCGGTTTAGCGGGTCGTGCACGCGCAGGGCGCTGTGTCCGAAGGTGCTGTACAAAAACGGTCCGGGCGCCACGGTGATCAGGCTGATGTAAGCGCTGTCGGAGAGCGCGCGGTTGGTTTGGGCATTCAGGCCCGGGGCGCAGCACAGTATGGTTGCAAATAAGGCGGAGCGAAGCAGCATAGTTTGGCAGCAATCTATTGAATACGAAGCGTTTGCCCGATTTGAATGTTATCGCTGGTCATATTGTTGATCTGTTTGATGCGGGCAACCGTGATGCCGTAGCGCCGGGAGATGTTGTACAGCGTATCGCCTTTGACCACCGTGTGGTAAGCGCCTGTCGCAGTACCAGGTACCGTTTGCGGAGCGGGTGTGCCCGGGGTCTGGATCGTGCCCGGGGCAGAGGGGGTAGTGGTGGATGCCGGCGCCGGGTCGGGTGGGTAGGGGACGCCCGTGGTGGCGGGTTTGCCGGGCATGGAGCCGCCGGTACCTGTGCCGTTTGCCGGCGTGGTGGCGGGGTTGACCTTATCTGGCGTCATTTCGAACAGCACGTTGTTGTCGGTTGTCATGCTGCCCGGGGTGGGGGCAGCGGGTTCGGCGGGGGTGGGGTCGGTGCTGTCGTCCGTTTCGCTGCGCAGGCGGATGTTTTCTCCGGAAGAGCGTTTGCCCCGCAGGCGGATCTTTTCATTGGCGGCGGGTTCCTGGCCGCGTGTCAGGCCGTTACATTCCAGCAGTTTGTCCAGTTTGATGCCGTATTGCTGCGCGATTTCGATCATGGTTTGATTTTCGCGGACGAAGTGGTGCGTAGCCTGGCCATGCCAGCTGTTGCGTTTGCTTTGGATAAAAATACGCGTGCCGGCAGGAATGGCCTGACCGGGCGAGTAAGCGCGGTCGTTGTAGTCTGTCACCTTGTCGGGTTTAAGTTGGTAAATGCGGGCGACGTCGGCGAGGGTTTCGCCTTCGCGGCTGTTGACGCATTTCACGTCGTTGACGCGGCCGATCCTTTGTTGGGGCGGCACGTTGACGGGCACCACGCCGCCGGGTTTAATGTCTTTGCCGCCGGGCTGGTCGTAGTCATACAGGCGCAGGCGTTCGATCAGGTCGATCAACTGGTCGGCGTAGGTTTGGGAGGTAGCATAGCCGGCCGATTGCAGGCCGCGGGCCCAGTTTTTATAGTCGCGTTTATCGAGGTTGAACAGGAAGCCATAGCGGTTGCTTTTGCGGGGGTCGCGCAGGAACTCGCTGTGATCGAAAAAGCTCTGGTCCGGGTTTTCGTATTTGCGGAAGCAGGATTCGATCAGGTTGCCATCGGAGCCGCGGTCGTCGTCTTTTTTGTGATAGGACTTGCCGCCCCAGTTGTTGCCGCATTTGATGCCGAAGTGGTTGTTGGCCGAGCGGGCGAGTTCGCTTTGGCCCGAGGCGCTTTCGAGGATGCCCTGCGCCAGGGTAATGGAGGCGGGAATGCCGGCGCGTTGCATTTCACTGATGGCGGCATCCTTGAATTTATCCACATAGTCCGTCTGGGCGTTGCTGACGCCGCCGGTGGCCATCGTTTTGGGCGTGGTGACGGGCGTTTCTGTGCCGGACGTTTTGGACGAGCGGAAAGTGGAGCAGGCTGCCATCAGCAGGATAGCGGGTAGCAAAATAGGCCATTGTTTCATTGTCATGCGGATTGGTAGTGAAGGCGAAATCAGGTGTAAAGATGCGGGAATCACTGACATTACAATTAATTCACGCGCAAAGATTGACCGATTTTGACGACGTTGTCTTTCATCCGGTTCATTTTCCGGAGCAGGTGGGTGCTCACGCCGTATTTCCGGGCAATGCTGTATAACGTATCGCCCCTGGAAACAGTATGATACGTTTCCGTTTTGCCGGTGGCGGTATCGAACACGATGAGCGGGGCGGGGTCTTCATGTTCGAGCAGCAGGACGGAGGGGTCGACGGGTGTGGCGCGCGCGGAATCGGATACTGCCGGCCAATGCACGGGCACCGGCATGGCCAGCGGTTCTTCGGGCAGCATTTCCACGATAAATCCATTGGCGGCAAGGGTTTCCACCGCGGGCACTCCTGTGTCCCGCACGGTGCCCGGCTCTTCGGCCGTGGTTACAGCGCCTGTCCGGAGCTGCACTTTTTCTCCGGGAGCGGGTTTGCCGCGCAGGCGGAGGCGCTCGCCGGCGGCGGGTTCCTCGCCGCTTTGCAGGCCGTTCATTTTTTGCAGGGTCGCTATCTGCAGGCCGTACCGTTGCGCGATGTCGAACAGGCTTTGTTCCTGTTCCACGAGGTGGAATGTTGCCGGGCCGTTCCATCTGTCGCGTTTGTTTTGCACGTACACCCAGGCGCCCATGCCCGGCGGTTTGTCCGGGGCATATCCGAAGTCGTTGTATTGCAGCAGGTTTTCCAGCGGCAGCTGGTATAATTCCGCGATGTCCGACAGGGTTTCGCCGTCGCGGGCCTGCACCATTTTAACGTCGTTCACTTGGGCCAGGCGTTTCAGGGCTACCCGGCCGTTGACGGCCAGGGCGTCGTATTCGTGCAGGCCGTAACGTTCGATAAAGAAGATCAGCCGGTCGGCATAGTAGTGCACCGAGGAATAGCCGGCCTCCTGCAAACCACGCGCCCAGGCTTTGTAATCCAGCGGATCCAGTTCGAACAAAAAGCCGTAACGGTGTTTTTTTTCGGGGTTCCGGATAAACTCGCTGTGGTCGGCGAAACACTCCACCACGCTGTCGTATTTGCGGAAACAGGAATGGATACGCTCGCCTTTTTTATTGCGCTCGTCGTCGTCTTTGAAATAGCGGTCGCTTTTCCAGCCTTTGCCGCATTTGAT
>JAKLJF010000802.1 GCA_023151335.1 Thermoanaerobaculia bacterium
AATATGGAACAAACCCAAAAAATGCAATCCATTCAGGCCCGTAAATTGCGGAATCTGGCCGACATTGAAACTTACAAAACCAGCAATGCGGCGCTATACCGGGCCAAGCTGGAAAGCATTCAGAAGGGTACGCAAAACAGCATCCGCCGTATGCTGAACACAAAGGAACAGCAAACCATTTTCCAGAAAACGATGGCCGAGCAGCGGAAGTTACGCCAGGCCAAACGGGAAGAACTCAGTGCGCAGGGCGCTTCAAAAGACGTTATCGACGCGGCGGTGCTGGGTATTTATTTAGAATAAAAGGATAAAATGCCGCCGAAATGCCACTTTCTGGTATATTCACTAAAACTTCATTTGCACTTTTCGGCGGCTGCCCTAACTTGCGTCGATTCTGTCAAACCTGATGTTGGATATCATTTACCACCGGAACGCTATATGCTCATTTTTGCTGTGCGGCTCATTGTCGAGGAGGATGGACAAATGCTGTTCTTGCGACAAACGAAAAAAAACGGCGGGCGTTATTCCCTGATTGGCGGCAATGTGGAGGAAAACGAATTTGCCCGCGAAGCCCTGGCCCGCGAAGCGCGGGAAGAAGCGGGTATTCACGTGGAACCGGTCGACCTTCGCCTGGTACATGTGTTGCATCGCCATAAATTAAAAAAGGACGAGACCCTCCTGGTGCTCTATTTCAAAGCTTTTCGTTTCGAGGGAGAACCCGAATCGCTGGAACCCAAGAAGTTTAAAGATGTGAAGTGGCTGCCCGTAAAAAACCTGCCCGATGAAGTTTCAAAGGCTACCCGGCACGTGCTGGCCGGTATACAGCGCGGCGAAATTTATTCGGAATTTCCGGCGCGCAGCAAAGTCCTGGCCTTCTGGGAGCAATTCGGCGACCGCTGGGCGGGGTTCTCGGATTTTTGATGGATAACTGACATTTTCCTGAAAAAAAATTATTGGGGTTGCCGGGTGTCTTTTTTCTCCTTATATTTGCAATCGTTCCTTCTAATCCGCTCTGAATAATTCCGGTTACAATTACAAACACTACACATCCCATGAGCAGATTTATCGATGCCTTTCTAAGGTTTTGTGTGCCTGCCTGTTTGCCTCATTTCTCCATGCCGATAAGATTGTTTTTCCCCGGTTTGCGTGAAAATCTCACGTGTGATCCGGTATTTGTGCGTATTGGCAGTTCGACTGGCCGAAAGCGCAAGGGGCCCTGATCCTTTGCTGCCCCATCTTCCCACCGGCGCTTGTCTAAAAGTTTTCCGAACGTTTTTGTATTTCCCTTTTCGTTCCGGTTTGTGTTGAAGGGGTTATACGTGGAGGATTTAAGGCGCCGCTATCCACATTCAGATGTCTTATGCTTCATAGGCGAGAACCCCGGTTCCGAAACGTCGGAGCCGGGTATTTTTTTTGTTTAGGCGAACCCCATTCACAAATTAGTCATTATGCTCCTGAAGCAAGTACTCCATACCTGAAAAATAGCCGAATTTTGCCCGGCGATTCCACCGTCCACCGTCCACCGTCCACCGTCCATGCACCCTGTCGACGCGCTCCGTATCAATTTCAATCCCGACCAGTTGGCCGTGCTGAACATCGCCATGGCCTTTCTGATGTTTGCCGTGGCGCTGGATGTCAGTCCGGCCGATTTCCGGAAGGTGGTACAGTTTCCCCGGTCTATCGCAGTGGGTATCGTGGCGCAATACGTGGTATTTCCGGTGCTCACGCTCGGCGTTATTTATGTTTTCCAGCCGCCGGTGAGCATGGCGCTTGGAATGATCCTGGTGAGCATGTGTCCTTCGGGCAACATGACGAATTTTCTGGTGCATTATTCGGGGTCGAACACGGCTTTGTCGGTAACCCTGAATGCGATCATCATTTTGTCGGCAACGGTTATCACGCCGGCAGGATTTTTATTCTGGGCCGAATTTGTGCCGGATTCGGCAGCGATCCGCAAGGGATTCGAAGTGGGCTTTGCCGACATGGCGCTGATCATCGTGCAACTGATCCTGGCGCCCCTGTTGTTCGGCATGTGGTTGAACGGGCGGTTCCCTGAAGTAGTGGCCCGTTTGCGCCCCAAGGTTCAGCGCCTGGCCCTGATCATCTTCTTCTCTATTCTCGTGCTGGCGCTGCTCGGCAACGGGGAAAATATCGTCAATTACCTGGGATATGCTTTTGTGATCGTGCTGGTACACAACCTGATCGGCCTGGGCACCGGGTACGTGATGGGCCGGGCAGTAAGGCTGCCCGAAGCGGATTGCCGCACCCTCGCATTTGAGTCCGGCATACACAACACGGCACTCGGCCTGCTGCTTATTTTCCGGTTTTTCGACGGCCTGGGCGGCATGGCGCTGATCGCCGCCTGGTGGGGTATCTGGGATTTGGTGACCGGCATGGGTCTGGCAACGTGGTGGCGCAGGAAATAATGCGGTCAATGTGCTTACATTTGCCTTGGATTTACCTTCCTTCCGCACAATTTGAACATGAAAAAATTTTCCTTTCGCGACGTTATTTCCCACGAAAAAGAACAACTGCGGCTGCGGCGGCAAAAATTCAACATGGAACACGGCACGCCGGCCGAGGAAAACTGGTTCGGCATCGCCCTGTCAGGCGGAGGCATCCGTTCGGCTACCATCAACATGGGTTTTCTGAAAACACTCAACCGCTTTGGCATTTTACAAAAAGCCGACTACCTGAGCAGCGTATCCGGCGGCGGTTATACCCATTCCTATATTCAGGCGACGGTCAAAAAAAACGGGGGGCTGGAGCATCTGTTTTCCAAAGAACACGAGGAGGCAATGCGGCAGCACGGGGAATACATGACTCCGGGTAAAGGATTCTGGAAGAT
>JAKLJF010000803.1 GCA_023151335.1 Thermoanaerobaculia bacterium
TGCACACCCAGTGAGCCAAACACACGCAGGTTTTGTACAGGGTACCAACTCAGTTCCAGATCCCCTCCTCCAAACCAGAAGTCGTGCTGTTCAAAAATCCATTGCCCGGAAGCAGGCAACAGCACCAGTTCATCCATCCGGCCGGAGGTCCAAAGCCGGGATTGGAGCGTGAGCCAGCGGTTGATGACCCAGAGGGGCTCTGCGGCGAGGTACACCGAAGGGAATTTGCCTTCCACGCCGATCTGTCCGTCAAATACGGTGTTCAGCCGGAAACGGCGCCGCTCATCGGTGCTGAAAGCCAGGTTTATGCCTGCCCGGGGAGCAACCTTTTGCGAAATGGCGCCGCCCCCGCTTTCGTAGCGGTAAACCTGTTCGTGCGGGATCAGCGAGAGGCCCGCGGTAAAGGCACGGAAACCTTTGTCCAGAACCCCTATGCCGGCGCTCAGCGTCCATACGTCTTGTTCGCCGGGCCGGGCGCCCCATCGCACCGAAAGTCCGGCCCGGCCGCTCCGGTTCAGCCAGGGGCCCCGGGGCCGGAAGTCACGGTAGTTTACCTCGGCTGTTGAGGACCCATTACGGGCGTCGGCGGTGAAAAAGGGAAGGGCCGACACATTGTCGTTGTATTCGCGGCTGTTGGCCTGGTGACCGAGCGACCATCCCCAGCGCCGGTTGATCCGGGAAAGAGTAAGGGCGTAGCCGTATCCCCGCTGTTTTAACGTATCTGCCTCCTGGTAGGTCAGCGTGGAGTTCCCGCTCAGTTCCAGGTTGTTTGTGCGGTTGCGCAGGCGAAAATCCAGGCTGGGCAACACGGAATGCATGTTCGGGCCGGCCAGCAAGGTAGCGTTGGAGAAGTTGAGGAAACTGTTATTGGGCAGGATGTACTCGCCGGTTACAAAACTGTAGCTGGACAAATTTTGAAACCGGACCGTTTCCCGGTTTTCAAAATCATTGATATTGATAATTTTCGCTTTCACCGGCCCCAGCAGGGCGTGATAGGCGCCCAGGCGCCAGTTGCCTTTCGTCCGGCCGGTGAATTTTACGGCATTGAGCAGTTTGCTTTCCGAATATTCGGTAAAAAACTCCGTGCCCGGTATCAGCGGTCGTCGCCAGGTCATCTGCAGCGGATGGATGATTGGATTGAGCGTCAGTGCGCGATAGCCGCGTCCGAACAAACCGCTTTCTTCTTCCTGCAACTGGCGTGGTTCGGGCAGCAGGGCGTTTCCGGCAAAGTGATCGCTCGAACCGGGGGTAGTGATCAGGGAAGACCCCGTGGAGATCGCCAGAGGCGGCAGAACGGTAAAATCCAGCGTGGCGCTCTCGGATACGCCCAGGCGCGCATCGATACCGGCAACCTGCGACAAGGCGGATTCCCGCAGGGGCTCGCTCGTAACCTCCAGCCGCGAACTCGTGTGCAAGGCCAATGCATGGCGGCGCTCGCGGTGGATATCCTGTACGCCACCGAGCGTACCGAATTGCAACACCCGGTCCCGCACCAGCGGATCCTGCGGGCTCCAGGTGGAGGTTTCGCCCCGGCTCCGGTCGAAACGGGTGAATTGAATGCCCCAGTTTTGTTGGGCTTTTTTTGGATAACGCAGCGCCGTGTAGGGAATGCGTATTTCCAGCGTCCAGCCGTCGGCTTGTAGCGCCACGGCGCTTTGCCAGTTGGCGTTCCAGTTGGCGCCGTCGCGGATGTCTTGTTGTACGCCGGCGGGAGTTACCGTAAAATCGAAACTCAGTTGATCGTCGTTCCAGGTGTCGATACTCACGCGGAACCAGTCGCCCGTCGGTTCGCCGTCGCGGATGCCGGCGTCGCGGCGTACACCCCTGGCGTCGGGGTCGTAGCAGTGGGCCGCCATGTACAGGGCCGTTTCGTTGTAAAAAAGCCGGACTTCGGTTCGGCATTGCGGCGTTTCGCCAAAAACCGGGGTGGAAGTGACAAATTCACCGATAAAAGGCAACGCTTGCCAGCAGGTATCGGACAGTACGCCATCGAGGCGGGGCAGATCGGAGCGGTAAACAGCATCCCAGGTTTTGCGGGTTTGAGCGGAAAGGACTGCCGCGGCAAGGCAGCAGGCAAAGAGGAGGCTACATTTTTTCATAAGACGACAGTATTGGATCGTTACAGATTAAAGACGCTGCATACCGGGCTTTCGTTGGCCGGCCACAAACGTTCAGATTAAAATGAACATTAATTTTTCAGGATGAAACTACAACGGTCAACGCCGTCTTTGAAGCCTTCGCCGCTTTAATAACGAATTTTTAACTACAATTTTGCAGCGGATAAATATTGTAAGGCATCCCGGCTATCTTGCTGCCCGGAAACGCCTCCGATAATGATCCAACCAATAATTACACCTCGGGGGTGTGCGTACACAGCTTTGATTTATGTCACATCTATTGCTCATATTTACCAAAAACCCGGTTTTAGGGAAAGTCAAAACCCGCCTGGCTGCCACCGTGGGCGACGCGGAGGCCCTGCGGATCTACCAGCTCTTATTGGAAAAAACGCGTCGCGCAGCCTTGGACGTGGAAGCCGGGCGCTGGCTGTTTTATTCGGATTTTTTAGAACCTGATGACGATTGGCCCGAAACGTATTTTCAAAAAAAATTACAAACCGGCCATGATCTGGGCGAACGGATGGAAAATGCCTTCCGGCAGGCCTTCGCTTCCGGCGCCGGGAAAGTGGTGATTATTGGTTGCGACTGCCCGGATCTGAACGGAGTGCTGTTGCAGGAAGCTTTTCAACGGCTCAACGAAGCCGATTTTGTGCTGGGGCCCGCCACGGATGGGGGGTATTATCTGTTGGGGATGAGACAGTTGGAGCCGGCCTTGTTCCGGGGCATT
>JAKLJF010000804.1 GCA_023151335.1 Thermoanaerobaculia bacterium
ACCCCAAAAATGTAAAAGCCGTGGAAGTGGCCACCGAGGCGCATTTACAAAAGGGCGATACGGCAAAAGCCGTGAATGTGCTCAAACAAGCCGAAAGAGCCGGCGCAAACCTGAAAACGCCGAAACTGGAGCCTATCCGGCAACGGATTTTACCGGAGAAAAATTAAAATAACGACCCCTGCTCGGCAAACCGCGCCGGATTCTCATGGCGCAACAGGGCCATTTTTGTATCCAGCCCGTAAAAATATCCGCGCAATTCGCCGGTTTTGCCGATCACCCGGTGACAGGGCACCACGATGGCCGCCGGATTGCCGCGGTTGGCCAGCCCTACGGCCCGCACCGCCTTCGGATGACCGATACGGGCGGCGATGTCGGAATAAGCTACCGTCTCTCCGAAAGGGATCTCCAGCAATGCCTTCCACACCAGCTGATGAAATTCCGGCGTGCCGCTCCAGTCGAGTTTTACGTCGAAGGTTTTCCGTTTGCCGGAAAAATATTCCGTCAGCTGGCGCCGGCAAACCGCTACCGGATGATCGTCGGCCAGCCCGCTTGCATCCTCGCCGGCCTTCTCGCAAAAATGCACCGTACGGACGCCGAATTCACTGCCGGTGATTTCGAAAAAACCAAAAGGGGAAGGGCAGTAGACTTTGACTAACATGTTGGTTGCCTTTAAAATACCGCATGAATTCCTGCCCAAAATTAAACCGAAAATTTTATAAAACGCCTGTTAGTGAAGGGCCGGATCAACAGTTATTTTATTTGCCCACCATATCGCCCGCCGATTGTTTTTCAAACAATTCCGCATAATACCCCCCGGCAGCCAGCAGTGATTCATGCGTGCCAGCCTCGGCGATCTTGTGATCGTGCAGCACGATGATTTTATCAAATTGCAGCATACCGTAAATGCGGTGCGTGATGATGATGGCGGTTTTGTCGGCCAGGGCCTGATCGAGATAACCCAGTATCTGGCTTTCGGTGTTGGTATCCACGGCGGAAAGGCAGTCGTCGAGCAATACGATGTCGGGCTTTTTGGCAAAGGCGCGGGCTATGCTGATCCGTTGCTTTTGCCCGCCGGAAAGTGTGACTCCACGTTCGCCTACCAGGGTTTCATAACCTTTGGGCAGGCCCATAATATCGTCGTGCACCGCGGCGCTTTTGGCAAAAAATTCGGCTTCCGCCCGCGTCAATCCGTCTTTACCGAAGGCAATATTGCCCTGCACTGTGTCGGAGAACAGGAACATATCCTGCGGCACGTAACCGATATGCCGGCGCAGGCGGTACAGGTCATGCTCGCGCAGGTCCACGCCGTCGAGCAGAATACGGCCTTCGGTCACGTCGTACATGCGCACCAGCAGATCGGCGATGGTGGTTTTGCCGCTGCCGGTTCGGCCGATAATAGCCAGTTTTTCGCCGGGCATCACCTCGAAGGACACCTTGTCGAGGGCTTTGATACCCGTATCCGGATACACAAAAGTGACATTATCGAAAACGATATGCCCGCGGTAGCGCTCATCGGAGGCAGGCACATCCGGTGATACGATCTGCGGCTGGGTGTTTATAAATTCGTTGATCCTTTTCTGCGAAGCAGCCGCCTGCTGTGTCAGCGAGGCGATCCAGCCGATGGCAGTGACCGGCCAGGTGAGCATATTGATATAAATGACGAACTCGGCGATGTTGCCGGCTGTAATGTTGCCTTTTACCGCCTGTAAACCGCCCACGTACACGGTGATGATGGTACTGGCCCCTACCATCAGCAACATCAGGGGAAAGAAAAAGGCGTCGACCCGGATGAGACCCAGCGATTTCTGGCGGAACACCTCGCTTTGCTCGGCAAAATGCCGGCCCATGGCCTCTTCCTGCGCATAACTTTTCACCACCCGGATACCGCTGTACACCTCCTGCGCGGTGCTGGTGAGGGCGGCCAGTTGTTGCTGTATTTTTTCGCTCCTGCGGTTGATCATGGTGCTGACCCAATAGATCGAAATACTCAAAAAAGGCAGGGGCAACAACGACCAGAGCGTGAGCGTCAGGTTGACCCGCAGCATGGAAGAAATGGTGAGCACGAACAAAAAGATCAGGTCCAGGCCATACAGGATAGTCGGGCCGAGAAACATACGGACTTTGGACACGTCCTCCGAAATACGCGACATGAGGTCGCCCGTGCTGTTGCGTTTGAAAAAAGCCAGGTCGAGCGTTTCGTAGTGCGCAAAGATCTCCTTGCGCATGTCGTACTCGATGAGGCGGCTCATCACGATGATGGTCTGGCGCATGAAAAACATGAACAACCCCATCGCGAGGGCCAGCGCAATGACGCCGGCGCCAAACCAGGCGATCTGGCCGCCCAGTTCGCGGTACGCTTCGGGGTGCGCGGCAATGCCCCCGGTTTCCTGGTAGTGTTTTACCTGGCTGATCACCGTATCCAGCGCGTCGCGGATGACCTTGGGCTGCCATACGCGGAACCAGTTGGCCAGCCCGACAAACACAATACCCAATAAAAACCGCCAGCGGTATTTCCAGAAAAATTTATTCAGATAGGCGAGATGACGCATGTTTTCTTTAGTTGTTGTTCGGCGTCCCATTGGGCGCGGCCGGGCAAGAGCGGGTTGAACAAATGCGGCGGCAAAGAGTTGCAAAAATAAGGTTTTTGGGGGTGTTTTAGAAATCCCCCGACTATGGCTTGCCCATCCGCAAACCATAACCGATTCCTGCAATACCGGCTTTATCATTTCCACCCCGGTTTGCAAGATAGGTGTATAACCAAATACGATCGGCAATATCGGCAATATCGGCAAGACTCATAACAGGCATTGAACGCAGCCCGAGTATTGCCGCTTGTTTGCTT
>JAKLJF010000805.1 GCA_023151335.1 Thermoanaerobaculia bacterium
CGTCCCGGAGGCTTTGGGCATCCAGGTTTCCCCGCCATCAATGGTTTTATAGATACTGTCCAGGGCGCCAACGGTCCAGCCGTGCAGGGAATCGGCAAAAAAGACATCCAGCAGGGAGGAATTACTATATTTTGGGGTTACATGCGCCCAGCATGCCTGCGCGGCCGATTGAAAAGGCAAAGCGCAACAGCAAGCAAATAAAAGACAGGTGGCTGAAATGCGAAAAGAAGTCATGGCTTTGTTCCGTTGAGTTCAGAAGAGGGAATTTTTGAGGCGGTATAACATGTCTGCAGAACTGCGAAGTTAATATCAATTACTTGTTAAAATTCAAATAACAAAATCAAAAAACCAGAATAATAAAGCAGCAGCGATTACACCTAAGACGGGAAGAGTCAGGCCTATAGTTCTTTTGATTTTTGAAGCCTTTTGAGAAGAGAGTGGATGAGGCGGCGTACAATCAAAACGGCATTGCATATCCCAGCCCAAGCGACCACCCCCGGTTGAATTCCTTTTCCGGGCTATATGGATCATCGTTGACATTTTTTAAACCGAGATAGTAGCGAACGTCGAAACAGACCTGGCCGTCGCCGGCGGGCCACCGCGCTCCGGTGCCGAGATGCAGGCCGTAGTCGAGCCTGTCGCTAAAAGAATAACCCTCAAGGTCGACTTTGGTTGATTCAGAAGCAGTGTTGGATTCGCCCGTTTGGATGTCACGGACGGTAGCCCTGGATTTTATTTTCACACCCGTCAGGAACCCAAGCCCCGGGCCGGCCGAAAGCAGGATGCCCGGCTTGGAGGGATTGGCGACAAACTGCGCGAGCCAGGCTGCCTCCAGGTAGTTGGTTAATGCCCGCGTCTTACTGTTGGCTTCGAGGTACGGACTGCTACCGCGCATGGACAGGCCGAACCCGCGCTGCACCCAATTGAACTCGGCGCGACCCCGGAAGCGATCCGAAAGTTTGTTTTCGGAGAAGATACTCAGGTAAAATCCCGAATTGACAATTTCCGAATTGTCGTCGAACGGTATGCCTTCAATATAAACGATCGCGGGCGCCTCGATACCCCTTTTATAAAACGTCTTCCCAAACGAAACGCCTATGCGCTTTTCCTTTGTCTTTTCAGCCGTGGCGGAAGGGCCGGCAAAAACATTGGCCGGCATAACACCGAGCGCGAGTTCGTTGTAGCGACGTACGGCGCTTTTCTTGGCCAGCAGTCCGCCAAGTTGTATACCCAAACCGACGCCCATCGTTTCCAGGCCCCATAATCCCAGCTTCAACTGCTCGTCTGAGGGGCCATAAGGCGATTTCGTCGCCCCCGCGGCCAATACCAGGACAGAGCCGGCAGCCACCAATCCTGCCCCGATCCAGTCGATGGCATGGCCTGATTTGAATCGGTTCGTCGTTGTCTTGTCCTGGACGCATTCGAGCATGTCGCGCAAATCTGCTCCCCTAACGCGGTTGCCGTTGTGGTCGGAAAATCCTAAAAATTTGATTGTAAGTGGTTTGCAATCCGTCTTGACGGTTGTGTTTGGGATTTGTGCGCTCGATGCTGTTGCGCAGCAGAGCGCCAGGGCGAATAACAGGAGGTGCTTTTTCATACTTTGAAAGAAGGTTGTTTTTGTTTGCTGAAAGCGGTGCAAGCTGGCGGGAGCAACTATTTTTTTACCGGAGGATTTTTGGGAAATGAATTGCAGATGATGAAAAATGCGCTTTCCGTAGCTGTTTGGCCGGCGATAGGGCAGAGCAAGAGTCCGGCGCTTCCCGTGCCCACCGCTTTGTGCCAGAGGGCGGTCCGGCCGGTTTGTTTGTCGAGCAAATAGCAACCGGCGTCGGCGGTGGCCTTGCAACCGAGTACCATTTTGAGGTGGTAATCTTGCAGTACGGGCAGCAGTATCCACCGGGCCTCTGCCGGGCCGAAGCCAGCGATGAGGTTTTTCTCATCGGCAGTGACCAATGTGTCGCGCAGGCCGCGCAGTTGGTCTTCTTCGAGCGCATCCACGGCGGTGCGGTCTTTGAGTTGCACAGTTTTGTAGCCTTTCCTCTTGAGCTGCCTGGCGAGTGTTCTCGCCGTCCAACGGTCGAAATTGCCGGAGCCGCTCGTGTCCGGGCGGGCATCGGCCAAGGGCAGGATGTAGAGGAACGGCTTATTCACGGAGTAGAGCTCCGGGCCCGCAAGCATAAGTTTCCCTGGGGTCAAACAACCCGGCAACAGGGCGAGCACGGCGAAGGCGAGCATGGCGGGAAAAAGCAGATTTTTCATAGTTGAGAATGTTGGTTTGCAGGAAAGAACTGCCTGGCGGCGGCCGCGACACGCGGAGCCGAAGGGGTTTTTTCCCTTGTTTTTGAAAAAATCAGGTTTGAAAAATGGCTGTCAGGTGGGCCTATCAGGGTAATTTGAGCGGCTCGAACAATTCGGTTATCAGTTTTCCGAATTTTTTGGTGGCAGGTCGGGGCAGGAATCTTCCGACCGCTTCTTTTTGCCAAAAACGATGCGGGGCGGCGGGTTGCAACATCGTCGCCCGCAGGCGACAGAGGTGCGTGGCATGATCCCAACCCGTTTCGAAAGGGTTAAACGAGCCGTCTTCACCCACCCTGCCTAAAATGTCGAAGACCAAAATACCCGCCGCCCCAAACCGCGCGGCCAGCGCACCGAGCGAATCGAGTAAATCGGCGGGCGGCGCCTTGCGAAACACTTCCTGCAATTGCCCGGCCAGTGGGGCGGCTGCGGCAAAGCCCTGTATCGAATCGGCGGGCATACCGCTTCCGTTGAGCAGCCGGACCCGGGCGATGGCCGCTCGCGTTAATTCGGCTTGCAGTTCGGCGGATTG
>JAKLJF010000806.1 GCA_023151335.1 Thermoanaerobaculia bacterium
CGATTTTCAGAAACCGGTACTCCCCGCCACCAACGAAAAATACAGGCAGTTGGCTTGGACGCCTGGCAGAAGATATCAAGGGCATTTTTTCCTGAAAAGATAGCATCATGTCTACCGCCAGCGTTGAAGATGCTACTTTTGCCCCAAAACGCCATTACATGGATATACATACCAGCCTGCCCAGGCTGAAACACCCCGATTCGGGCAATTTTTTCCTCATAGCCGGCCCCTGCGCCATCGAAGGCGAACAAATGGTTTTTGACATCGCCGGCCGTGTCAGAGACATTTGCGACAAACTGGCCATACCGTATATTTTTAAAGGCAGCTACCGCAAAGCCAACCGCAGTAAACGCGATTCCTTTACCGGCATCGGCGACGAAAAAGCCCTGAACATCCTCCGGGCAGTAGGCCGGCACTTCGACATCCCGGTCACCACCGATATTCACAGCGACCCGGAAGCCGCGATAGCCGCTCCATACGTGGATGTGCTGCAAATACCGGCCTTTTTATGCCGCCAAACCAGCCTGCTGGTCGCCGCGGCGCATACCGGCCGGGTCGTCAATATTAAAAAAGGACAGTTCGTCAGCCCGGAAGCCATGCAATTTGCCGCGGAAAAAGTGCGGGAAGAGGGCAACCCGAACGTCTGGCTTACGGAACGGGGCACTACCTTCGGTTATCAGGACCTGATCGTCGATTTTCGCGGCATCCCGGTCATGCAGTCATTCGGCTGCCCGGTGGTGTTGGATTGCACCCATTCCCTGCAGCAACCCAACCAAAGCAGCGGGGTGACCGGCGGGCGTCCGGCCCTGATCGAAACCATCGCGCGGGCCGGCGTGGCCGTGGGGGTGGACGGATTATTTATCGAAACCCACCCCAATCCGGCCGAAGCCAAATCCGACGGCGCCAACATGTTGCCGCTCGACCGGCTGGAAGCAATGCTTGCGCGCTTGGTACATATTCGCCAAAGCATCCCTAAAACCTGACATTTATGCCGTTTAACAAATAATATTGGCCGGATGAAAATAATGTTAAGATGAATTTCTAAAAGCATTTGTTGGAAATTGTAGGTCTTACACTATTTTTACCGCCGTAAAAAAGCCGCTTCTTTTGCAGAAAAGACCTTTTCATTGCTCCGGGCAAAATTTTTTTTGAGGTTTCACACCAATTTTTTGCCGCACTGCATCTATGCATCCGAACGGGACAAAACGAAACGGAAAATTTCGACACCCGGCGCGATGAATCTTTTTCTGCAAGGAGTACTGCAACACAACATTCATTAACTCAAAATTTAAAACGCAGCATGACAGCAGCAAAAAACACTCCTGCTAAACAACAAGGTTCTTCCAACTCCGGCGCGATCTTCCCGCTGATCGCCATTCCGGCGTGTTTCGTAGTGGCTACCTTGATCTATTTGTACGTATTCGGCGACCCGGCACACTTTGTGGACAACGACCCGAGCAAAGACCCGCTCCCCGGCGACTACTTCGGGACGATCTATAAGGGAGGTTGGGTGGTACCCGTATTGTTGGGCATTTTCTTCATTACCGTCGTATTCGTGATCGAACGGATGATTACGCTCAACAAAGCCGCCGGCGCCGGAAAGGTTGACGCTTTTATCCGCAACGTTAAAAGCCTGCTCGACCGCGGCGATATTTCGGCAGCCATTGCCGCCTGCGACAAACAAAAAGGTTCGGTAGCCAACGTGATCCGCGCCGGTCTGGGTAAATACGCTGAAATGGAAAAAGTGGAAGGTATGGAAAAAGATGAAAAGATCCTGGCGATCCAAAAAGAAGTGGAAGAAGCCACCACGCTGGAACTGCCCATGCTCGAGAAAAACCTCAGCATTCTGGCTACTATCGCTTCTATTGCCACTCTTATCGGTCTGTTCGGAACAGTATTGGGGATGATCCGCGCTTTCGCCGCTCTGGCTACTGCCGGCGCGCCGGACTCCACCGCCCTGGCTACCGGTATCTCCGAGGCTCTGATCAACACCGCCTTGGGTATCGGTACTTCGGCCGTCGCCATTATTTTCTACAACATCTTTACCACGCGTATCGATGCCATGACGTACCGGATCGACGAGGCCGGCTTCAGCCTGTCGCAGACTTATGCAGCAAAGCACCATTAATCTAATAAGAGTATTTGAGCACCTTCACAACAACTCAAAACTCAAAACTTATTTTTGCTATGCCAAAAAATAAACCGACGCGACATATTCCGACCGTTGATATGACGGCCATGTGCGACGTGGCATTCCTGCTGCTTACTTTCTTCATGCTTACTGCGAAGGCAAAACCGCAGGAGCCGGTTTCGGTAGACACGCCATCCTCCATCTCGGAAACCAAGCTGCCGGACGCCGGTACGCTGACGATTCTGGTGGACAGCGAAGGTAAGGTGTACCTCGATATGGCCGGCCAGCATACCCGTCTGGCGCTCATCAAAGAGATGAATTCGCAGAATCAGATGGGCCTGTCGGAAGAGGATCAGTTGAAGTTTACAATTGCCGGCGCTTTCGGCGTACCGCGCAACCAGCTGAAAAAATGGCTCGAACTCGGTCCTACGGAGCGCGCTCAACTCAAGGTACCCGGTATTCCGGCCGACTCCACCAACAACGAACTCGGCCCCTGGATACACAATGCCCGCCTGGCTCAATTTAAAATGAAACAGGAAGGCAAAGTAACGGACGAGTACGTAATCGTGGTAAAGGCAGACCAGAATACGCCCTACCCGGCTATTCAGAAGGTCATCAATACTTTGATCGATATCAACGTCAACAAGTTCAACCTGATCACGAGCACGGAGGCGGATCCGAACAAAACCAAGGCCA